>NZ_QSFE01000009.1:110806-113433 GCF_003467145.1 Collinsella sp. AM44-11 | reverse complement strand
TTCGACCAGGAGGGCTACCTCGAGGACGGCAAGGCGCTCTACGAGACCGGCAAGAAGATGACCGCGCTCGCCGACAAGGTCGCCGACGAGGGCTACGACGCCGTGTTCCTGATGGGCGTCGGCGGCACCTGGGACGAGCTCATGCAGCTCGAGTACCTCATGAACAAGTTCGGCGACCGCGACCTCGAGGTCTACCTGATCCACGCCGCCGAGTGGAACGTCTCCGGCCACAAGCGCATGACCGAGAAGTCCGTCGTGCTCACCGCCTCCGAGTCCGGCACCACCCCCGAGGTCCTCGAGGCCGTCAAGAAGATGAAGGGCATGGGCGTGCGCGTCTACGCCATGACCAAGCCCGAGGGCCCCATCGGCCAGGCTGTGGGTGCCGAGAACTGCGTCGCCATGGCTTCTGACCATGGTTCGGGCGGCTGCGAGAAGGGCTACTACCTCGCCGACTGCTTCGGCCTGCGCCTGCTCAACCGCCGCGGCTGCTTCCCCAAGTTTGACCTGTTTATCGAGCAGACCAAGGATATCTGGAAGGACATGCTCGATATCCGCAAGCGCTTCGAGCCGCGCGCCGAGGAGCTCGCCAAGAAGTACGCCCTGGCCCCCTACACCATGTTCATCGGCTCCGGCGCCCTGTGGGGCGAGACCATCCTCTTCTCGATGTGCATCCTCGAGGAGATGCAGTGGAAGCGCACCCGCTACATCACCTCGGCCGACTTCTTCCACGGCACCCTCGAGCTCGTGGAGCCCGGCGTCCCCGTGTTCCTGTTCATGGGCGAGGACGAGAACCGCAAGCTCGACGAGCGCGTCCGCGCGTTCCTGACCCGCGGCGTGACCGGCGACACCGACATCAACATCATCGACACCGCCGAGTTCGCCATCCCGGGCCTTGACGACGAGTTCCGCGTCATCGTCTCCCCGTGGATTCTGACGGTGCTCGTGACCGACCGCCTGGCTCGCTACTACGAGACGGTCACCAAGCACAACCTCAAGTATCGTCGCTACTATCACCAGTTCGACTACTAAAGAAAACGGGTGCGGGAACGTGCCGGGCTATTGAGAGGAACACAGAATGAGACAGTACATCATCGCCAGCCATGCGCACTTCGCTACCGGCATCAAGGAGAGCGTCGAGCTGCTCTCGGGTGCTCGCGACAACGTCCACGATCTTTCGATGTTCGTCGATGACCGCATGGACGTGGCCGAGGAGGCCCAAAAACTGCTGGCGGTCATGTCTGCCGACGATGATGTCGTTGTCTGCACCGACCTCTTTGGTGGCAGCGTCAACAATGAGTTCACCAAGATCGTCCAGACGCGTCCCCGCACGTACCTCGTTACCAACATGAACCTTCCTCTGCTCATCCAGCTGCTGTTCTCTGACGAGTCGGCGCCGGTTGAGGAGACGATTCGCGCCATCGTCGCTGCGGACGATACGCGCGTGAAGTTTGTCAACGACCTGCTGGTCGATGACGACGAGGAAGAAGAGTTCTAATCCGCAGCACCTATTGACATGCCGTAAGACGGCGCAAGACCTTTGGGGGGTCACATTATGATTCAGCTACTTCGCGTTGACCATCGCCTGCTTCATGGCCAGGTCGCAGTTTCCTGGGTTCAGGGCCTTGGCTCCAACTGCATTTTTTGCGTGGGCGATAAGGTCGCCAACGATCCGGTGTGGAAGACGACGCTCAAGATGGGCAAGCCTGCCGGCTGCAAGCTCGTCATCAAAGATATGGAGCATGCAATCGAAGCTATCAACTCGGGCGTGACCGACAAGTACAAGATGATCATCTGCGTCGCCACTATCGCTGAGGCAAAGCAGCTTGTTGAGGGCTGCCCGCAGATCAAGTCAGTCAACCTGGGCAACACCAAGCCCAAGGACGAGAAGCGTCCCGACGCTCGTCAGGTCTCTCGTCAGATCTTCCTGACCGCGGCCGAGGAAGCCGATGTGCGCGAGATGCTGGATCGCGGCGTTGAGGTCGAGATTCGACCCCTGGCCGATGACCCCAAGGTTGACTGCGCAAGCGTGCTCTAGGCGTTCAATTTCGAAGAGTCTGAGCTCTTCGTAGTGTCCTATTAGGAAAGGGGGATATATGCTTACCCAAGCAATCCTCATCGGACTTATCGCCGCATTTGGTAAGTTCGACTTCCAGCTCGGTACGCTCTATGCGTTCCGCCCCATCGTCCTGTGCCCGCTCGTGGGCCTGGTGCTGGGGGACCTGCAGTCCGGCCTCGCGATCGGCGCCAGCCTGGAGCTTCTGTTCATGGGCTCGATCTCCATCGGCGCCTACGTGCCGCCTGATGAGACGATCGGCGGCGTGCTCGCCTGCGCCTTCGCTATCCAGTTGGGCCAGAGCACCGAGGCAGCCATCGCGCTCGCTATGCCCATCGCCACGCTGTGCCTTGCCATCAAGAACATCCTCAACGCCGCCCTGCCGATTCTGGTTGACCGCGCTGATGTCTTCTCCGGCCAGGGCAACCTTAAGGGTGTCTATGCGATGCACTTCCTGATCGGTTTGACCGGTATCATCATGGCGTTCCTGCTGTGCTCGCTGTCGTTCTATCTGGGTGCTGACGCCATCCAGGGCATGCTCGACTTCATCCCGCCCTTTGTCCTTGCTGGCTTT
>NZ_QSFE01000009.1:0-110796 GCF_003467145.1 Collinsella sp. AM44-11 | reverse complement strand
CGGCGACACCGACATCAACATCATCGACACCGCCGAGTTCGCGATCCCCGGCCTTGACGACGAGTTCCGCGTCATCGTGTCTCCGTGGATTCTCTCCTCGCTGATCACCGATCGCCTTGCCGCTTACTACGAGACGGTCACCAAGCACAACCTCAACTACCGTCGCTACTATCACCAGTTCGATTACTAATCGGCGACAAATTAGCTACTGATCAAGAAGCACCCTGCCCGGGCGCATGCGTCCGGGCATTTTTATGCCGAAGTTCGCAAGAAAGGGGAATCGAATGAGGCAGTTTATCGTTGCATCCCATGCTCATTTTGCGTCCGGAATCGTCGAGAGCATTGGGCTACTCTCGGGCGAGCGCGAGAACGTCCATGCGCTGTCTATGTATGTCGACGGAAACGAGGACCTGGTCAAGGAGGCCGCAGCGATTCTGGACGGCTTTGCCGCGGACGATGAGGTCGTCGTTTGCACCGACCTCTTTGGCGGCAGCGTCAACAACGAGTTCACCAAGATCGTCCAGACGCGCCCCAACACGCACCTGGTGACCAATATGAATCTGCCGCTCCTTATTCAGCTGCTGTTCGTGCCCGACTCCACCCCGATCGATGAGGCCATTCGCCAGATCGTCGAGGCGGACGACACCAAGGTCAAGTACGTCAACGACCTGCTGGGGCAGGCCGAACTCGATGAGTTTTAATCGTTAGGAGCACATCATGATTCAGATGATTCGCGTGGACTATCGACTGCTTCACGGCCAGGTTGCCGTTAGCTGGACCTCGGCTCTGGGTGCCGACTGCATCCTGTTAGTGAGCGACACGGTCCTCAACGACAAGCTTCGTCTGCAGGCCCTGTCCCTTGCAAAGCCCGAAGGATGCAAAGTCGTCGTCAAAAACACCGAGGATGCCGTCAGGGCGCTCCAGAGCGGTGTGACCGACAAGTACAAGCTCTTCGTGGTTTGCGAGACGATCCAACAGGCCGGTGCCGTCGCCAAGGCGATGGGCGTCAAGAAGATCAACCTCGGCAATGTGGCCTTTAGCGAGGATGCCCGCCAGGTCTCGACGAGCGTATTCCTTACGCCCGAGAACGAGGCCTACGTGAAGGAGCTGCTCGGCGAGGGCTATGAGCTGTTCATTCAGATGATTCCGGCGGATGCGAAGACTGACGCCGCAAAGGTCATCGGTTAGGGGCTGTCATGGTTATCAAGACGATCCTGATTTTCCTGATTGCCCTTTTGGGCTATTCCGAGTGGCTGACCGGTACGAGTTACCTTCAGCGCCCCATTGTGCTCGGACCGTTGGTCGGCCTTGTCATGGGCGATGTGGTGACCGGCACCATTATGGGCGCCACGATGGAGCTTGCCATGGTCGGTGCCATCTCGGTCGGTGCGTATAACCCGCCCGATACGATTTCCGGAACCATTCTGGGCGTGTCGCTTGCCATGCAGGCCGGCGCGGACGCTTCGGCGGCCCTGACCCTGGGCATTCCCATCGCAACGATCGTCCTGGCGCTCGATACGGCCCTGGGCCAGCCGGTCATGCTGCTGCTGGTGCACCGTATCGACAAAAACGTCGAGGACGGAGACACCAAGGCCATCACGCGCAACATGCTCATTGCCGGTTACGCGCAGAGCTGGTGCGGCCTGCTGATCATTCCCCTGGCATTCTTCTTTGGCGCCGATGCTGTTGCCAGCCTGCTCAACATCATCCCCGATTTCGTTCAGACCGGCATGGATGTCGCCGCCGCCTTCTTGCCCGCACTCGGCTTTGCGATGCTGGCGCAGATGATTATGAACAAAACAGTGGCTCCGTTCTTCTTCGCTGGCTTCTTCCTCGTCGCCTACTTTGGCATTAGCACGACTGGCGTGGCGATCTTTGCCGCGATTATCGTCGTCGCGATGACGGTTTTGGGTGACAAGAAAAAGGCGGAGCAGCCCGCAGCGGCAACCGAGGATCCTGCGATTGGGAGTGGGTTCGATGAGTTTTAAGTTTGAGTCTTCTTACGACGGGCTGATTTCCCGCGCAGACCTTAAGAAGCTGTTCTGGCGCTCGATTCCCTATGAGCATTCCTGGAACTACGAGCGTATGGGCCATATCGGCTTTATGTGGGCCCTTATGCCGATCCTTCGCAAGCTGTATCCGCAGGATGCGGACTTTAAGGCCGCACTCAAGCGCCATATGGAGCTCTATAACGTCACGCCGTATATCTCGACGCTCCCCATGTCCATTGCTGCCGCAATGGAAGAAGTCAACGCCACCGAAGATAACTTTGACACGAGCGCGATCTCTAATGTCAAGCTTGCTTTGATGGGACCGCTGTCCGGCGTGGGCGATGCCTTCTACTGGGGTACGCTGCGAATTTTGGCAACGGGTGTCGGCACGTCGCTGGCGCTGCAGGGCTCTATTCTTGGCCCGATTTTGTTCCTGCTCGTGTTCAACGTTCCCCACTACATCATCCGTTACCTGCTGACGTTTGTGGGATATCGCTTTGGCTCGGACATGATCAGCAAGGTCCAGGAATCGGGCATTATGGACACGATCGTCAAGATGGCCTCTATCATGGGCGCCATGGTGATCGGCGCTATGACCATGGAGATGGTCACCGTGGACATTCCGCTCATGGTCGGCGCGGGCGATGGCGCTCAGACGCTCGCCGAGCTGCTCAACGGAATCTTCCCGGGCTTTGTCACGATGGGGCTGTTTGGAATTGTCTATCTCATGCTCAAGAAGAAGATGAATCCGCTGCTCATCATGCTCGTGATCCTACTCGTGAGTATCGCCGGCGCGTTCTTTGGAGTGTTTGGTGTCCAGTAGGGTATCCGTCATAATTAAAACAATATAAGAGGGGGCGTCGCGCACATTATGCTGCGGCGCCCTTTTGCCGAAAGGTGGACAAGATGGAGTATCCGCAGCTTGCCGTCATGAATATCAGCCATCGTTATTTTGACCTTGAGGAATTCTTTTCCTCGGCAGCGGCCTCGGGCTACACGTGTTGCGAGCTTTGGACCGGGGCGATGCATCTGTATGTCGATTGCCATGGATACGATTCGATCGAGCAGGTGCGGGAGCTGTCACAGCGGTATGGGGTTCGGATTGTGGGGCTTTGTCCCGAACAGAACAACCCCAAGCCGTGGAATATCGCGGCGCGCGGGAATGAGGCGCGTACCCGCACGCTCGCGTACTTTAAGAACGTTGTGGATATCGCGGCGGAACTTGGAGCCGAGCAGGTCATGGTCTCGAGCGGCTGGGCATTTTTGAACGAGCCGATCGAGGACGCGTGGGGTCGCAGTGCCTCGATGCTGCGTGCGATTGCCGAGCATGCGGGAGAACGTGGCGTGCGACTGGTGCTCGAGGCTCTACAACCGGTTGAGTCGATAATCGTGAACTCGGCGGCCGACACGAAGCGCATGATTGAGGCAGTTGACCATCCGGCACTTAAGGCGTGTCTGGATATGGGCGCCATGGCGGTGGCGGGGGATACCATCGACGATTATTTCGATCTGCTTGGCGATGATGTCGCCCACGTGCATTTTGTCGATGTTGCGGCAGATGGCACGACGCATCTTGCCTGGGGTGACGGCGACCGCGATATGCGCGCCGACCTGGATAGGCTGGTGGCGCGCGGCTATCGCGGAGTTGTTTCGGCCGAGACCTATGACGGGCGCTATTTTGCCGACCCCGCAGCTGCCGATGCTCAGGTAATGGCAGAGTATCGTCGTGCGATTGGCGCCTAGGTGGGGTCGGGCTGCGGCAACCTACCCTATGTTTCCAGATGAATACGGTGTGAGCGGCTGCGACGGATTTTCCCCGCAAGCACTCTAGTATGCTAAAGTACCCAGAAGACCGGCGGAGCTACGCCGGTCTTCTGCTCTATATGAAACACAGCATGAGGAGGCTCACCAGATGACGGCCACACCGTGGGGATTCCGGGACATATTGCCCGAGGAGGCTCAGGCGCGAGAGGAGATTGCGCTGACGGTGAAGGGCTGCTTCAGGGAGCATCATTACCTTCCGGTCGAAACGCCGCTGCTCGAGGACAAGGGTTCACTCGAGGAAGGCGGCCGCATCGCGGACACGCCGTTTAAGCTTTTTGACGATGATGGCCGTCTGCTGGTGGTTCGTCCCGACAACACATTGCCGATCGTGCGTCTGGTCTCGACCCGCATGCACGCGGCCGACCTGCCCCTGCGCCTGCGCTATGAGGCGCCGGTGGTTCGCGAGTGCCAGCGCAACGCCGGTGGCTCGCGCCAGTTTACACAGCTGGGCTTTGAGCTTATCGGTGCGGGCGATACCGCTGGCGATGTCGAGATTGTCTCGCTGGTCGCCGAGGCCGTGCGTGAGCTGGCACTTCCCGATGCGCGCATCATCGCAGGCAGCGTGCGTCCTTTTAAGGAATTGCTCGCGGTATGCGAGGATCGTGAGCTGGCTGCCGAGGCCCTGCGCTGCGTGCACGCCAACGACTTTGTGGGCCTCGATGCCCGCGTGGCGGCAAGCGTCGAGTCCGATGCCGTCAAGGCCGCCATTAGCGAGCTGCCGCGCTTGCACGGCGGCGCCGAGGTACTCGACCGCGTGGACGCGCTGCTGGAGGCCGCCGGTATCGTCGCGCCGCTGACGCGCGAGCTGCGTGCCCTGGTCGAGGGCCTGGCACCCGAAGACGCCCAGGTGCTGTCGTTCGACTTCTCTATCATGAACTCTTTCGATTACTACACGGGCCTGGTCTTTAAGGCCTATGCCGGCGGCTTGCCCGATCCGGTCGGTTCGGGCGGACGCTATGACTCCATCTTTACCGGCGCATTTGGCGACGGTATCGAGGTGCCGGCGGCGGGCTTCGCCTTTTCGCTCGAGCGCCTGGAGGCCGCGCGCACCTCGGCCGAGGATGCCGCTTCCGATGGCGACCATGCCGCGGGCCGTGGCGCCGAGGGCCCGCTGCGCATCGCCGTGCCCAAGGGCTCGCTCAAGGCCGACACGCTCGACGTGCTCGAGGCCGCGGGTCTGGACGTCTCTGAGCTGCGTGATCCCGGCCGTCACCTGATCGTGCGCGGCCGCGACACGCGTGCCGGCGAGGGCGCGGTCGGCGATATCGAGTTTGTCATCGTGCGCCCCAGCGATGCGCCCGCCTTTGTGGGCTGCGGCGGTGCCGATTGCGGCATCTGCGGTTGGGACTCGCTCATCGAGGCCGACCTCAACCTGCTGCAGCTGGTCGATCTGGGCTACGGCCTGTGCACCTTTATCGAGGCGGAGCCCGCGTGGCGCGCCGGTCAGGCCGAGCGCAACTATGCCCGCCGCGGGTCGCTTCGCGTGGCAACCAAGTACCCGCGCATCGCGAGTGCCTGGTATGCCGAGCGCGGCGTGAACGCCGACATCGTCTCGCTGCACGGCAATATCGAGCTGGGGCCCATCGTCGGCATGACCGATCGCATCGTGGACATTACCGCCACTGGTGCCACCCTACGCGACAACGACTTGGTCATCACCGGCCGCATCATGGACTGCACGGCCCGCTTCTTTGTCAACCCGGGCGCCGCGCGCCTGGACCCGCGCGTTCGCAACCTGGCCGATCGCCTGGCGACTGCCGTGAAGGACAAGCATTTTGAGCCCGTCGCGGGCTCGGCACAATAGCGCGAGCGCGCACGGGCGCCCCAACGTACGGGCTGCGGGCCGATTGGCGCCGCCGCCCGGCCTCTCGTTTTTCGAACACAACCTCGACCGATAGGGGATACCGATATGAAGACCATCAAGCTTGCTCCCGGTGAGCGCCTCGTTACCAACCAGCTCAACCGCAAGGGCGTGCTACCGCAAAACATCGTCGACGCCGCCCGCGATATCGTGGCCAACGTGCGCGCCAACGGCGATGCCGCGGTGCGCGATTACTGTCAGCGTTTTGACGGCGTTGAGCTGCAGAGCTTCCGTCTGCCGCAAGAGCAGATCGATGCCGCGCTCGAAGGCCTCGATCCCGCTTTTGTCGCGGCGCTCGAAAAGGCTGCACGCCAGATTCGCGAGTTCCACCAGCGCGAGGTCGAGCAGAGCTGGTTTACCACGCGCCCGGACGGCACGATGCTCGGCGTTAAGGTGACCCCGCTCGCGGCGGCCGGCATCTATGTACCGGGCGGTCGCGCGCAGTACCCTTCCACCGTGCTTATGAACGCCATTCCCGCCAAGGTCGCCGGCGTTGAGCGCGTGGTCATGGTGACCCCGCCGCAAAAAGATGGTCTGATTAGCCCCTATACGCTCGCGGCGGCCAAGCTCGGCGGCGTGGACGAAATCTATATGGTGGGCGGCGCCCAGGCCGTGGCCGCGCTGGCGTACGGTACCGAGACCATTCCGCGTGTCGACAAGATTACCGGCCCGGGTAACGCCTTTGTCGCCGCTGCCAAGCAGATTGTCTCGGGTGATGTGGGCATCGATATGGTCGCCGGTCCCTCCGAGGTCTGCGTGCTGGCCGACGCCACGGCCAAGCCCATGGTGGTCGCGGCCGACCTGATGGCCCAGGCCGAGCATGATCCGCTGGCGGCCTGCTATCTGGTGACCTGCGACGAGCAGTTTGCGCGTGAGGTTGAGGCAGGTATCGACATCCTGGTGGCACAGTCCCCGCGTGCCGAGATCACGCGTGCCTCGCTCGACAACGAAGGCACCATCGTGGTGGCCGCCGACATGGCGGCTGCCGTCGAGGCAGTGAACACCGTGGCGCCCGAGCACCTTGAGCTGCATTGCAAGGATGCGATGGGCCTGCTCGGCGGCATTCGCAACGCCGGCGCCATCTTTGTGGGCGCTTGGAGCTCCGAGCCGCTCGGCGATTACGTTGCCGGCCCCAATCACACGCTGCCGACCGGCGGCACGGCCATGTTCTCCAACCCGCTTTCGGTCGAAGAGTTCGTCAAGCGCTCGAGTGTCATTTGCTATACACCCGAGGGCCTGCTCTCCGATGCTCCCGCTACGCAGCGCCTGGCCGAGGCCGAGGGTCTGTGGGCACACGCGCTTTCGGCCGCACTGCGCCGCCGCGTGTTGGAGCAGGGCGAGGATGCCGTGAGCGCCGAGTCGCTCGCCGCGGCCGACCTGACCAAGGTTGCCTGGCCGGGCGACGCCGTGGCGACGGTTGCCGAGGGCGTGGACCTGGCGGCTGCAAGCGCGGATGGCGCCGGCGCGACTGGCAAGGAGGCCTAATATGGCCGAACTCACGCCGCGCATGAAGGAGCTCGTCCAGCCCTACTTGGCCGGCATTGAGCCCTACGATCCCAACTTTACGCCCACGCGCATCAACCTTTCGGCAAACGAGAACACCTACCCCGTGCCGGCCGACGTGCGCGAGGCGGTTGATGCGGCGCTTGCCGCCACGCCGCTCAACCGCTATCCCGATCCCATGTCTAACGACCTGCGCGACGAGCTTGCCGCTTGGCATGGCGTGACGCGCGAGAATGTCTGCGTGGGCAACGGCGGCGACGAGCTGCTCTATAACTACCTGTTGGCGTTTGGCGGCGCGGGACGGACCCTGCTCAACTGCCCGCCGTGCTTTAGCGAGTATGCGTTCTTTGCGTCGCTCTGTCAGACCGAGGTGCGCGACGTGTGGCGCGACCCCGCGACCTTTGAGCTCGACCAGGCAGCCGTGCTTGCGGCGGCGTCCGAGTGCAACCTGGCAATCGTGACCTCGCCCAACAACCCCACGGGTGACGTGGCACCGCTCGACTTTGTCGCGGCGCTGTGCGATGCGTGCCCCGGCATGGTAATGGTTGACGAGGCCTACGTGGAGTTTGCCGACGATTCGTTTGGCGCGGTCACCACGGCGCAGGGGCTTATTGCCGAGCATCCCAACCTGGTGATTCTGCATACGTTGTCCAAGGCGTTTGGCGCTGCCGGTACGCGTCTGGGTTACGTGATCGCGGCGCCGGAAGTCATCGACGTGTTCGCGGCGATTCGCCAGATCTATTCAGTTAACGTGCTGAGCCAGGCGGCAGCACTTGCCTGCGTGCGTGCCCGTGATGCCTACACGCCCGTGGTGGCACAGATCGCATCCGAGCGCGAGCGCGAGCTGTGCGCCCTGCGCGCAATGGCTGCCGAGGGCATGCCCGTGGAGGCATGGCCGAGCGCGGCGAACTTTGTGCTCGTGCGCACGCCGCATGCCACGCGCGTGCGCGAGCGTCTGCGCGACGAGTATTCGATTTTGGTGCGCGACTTTAGCTACGCGCCGGGGCTTGCGGACTGTCTGCGCATCACTGTGGGTACGCCGCAGGAAAACGACGAGGTGCTGGCCGCGTTTGCCGCGCTGGTGAAGGAGGAGATGTAGATGGACCGCTATGCCGAGGTAACCCGCAAGACGGGCGAGACCGACATTGTCGTAAAGCTCGACCTGGACGGATCTGGCGTGTGCGATATCTCGACCGGCGTGCCGTTTTTCGACCACATGCTCAACGCTTTTGGCCGCCATGGCCTGTTCGATCTGACGGTGCATGCGGTGGGCGACGTGGAGGTCGATGCGCACCACACCGTCGAGGACACGGGCATTGTGCTGGGCGAGGCGTTTTGCCAGGCGCTGGGCGACAAGGCGGGTATTACGCGCTTTGCCGACGCGGCGATCGCCATGGACGAGACACTCGTGATGGCCGCCGTGGATATCTCGGGTCGCGGGCAGGCCTATTGCGAGCTGCCCGTGCCGACTGAGCGCGTGGGCAGCTTTGATACCGAGCTGGCCGTCGAGTTCTTCTATGCCTTTGCGCGCGATGCCAAGCTCACGCTGCACGTGCGCGAGCTGGCGGGCGGCAATTCGCACCACATTATCGAGGCCGCCTTTAAGGCCGTGGGCCGCACGATGCGCCGCGCCTGCGAACTCGATCCCCGCGTGCAGGGTATCCCCAGCACCAAGGGCTCGCTGTAACCGTCACAAGGGTAAAACCACCACGAAGATGCCTGTCCTCTTTGTGGTGGTTTTGGATGATGAGAAGTGGAGGGGTCGCGTGGGCGAACCGAAGATCGTGGTGGTCGACTACCACAAGGGCAACTTGTCGAGCGTCGTGCGCGGGCTTGCGCGCGCCGGTGCTGCCGCCTGCACGTCGGACGATCCGGAGCAGATCCGCAACGCCGACGGCCTGGTCATCCCGGGCGTGGGTGCGTTCTATGACGCGATCGCCTTTATGCGTCAGAGCGGCGAGGAGGTGGCCGTGCTCGATGCCGTTGCCGCCGGAACTCCGCTGCTCGGCATCTGCCTGGGCCTTCAGCTGTTTTTTGAGCGCGGCAACGAGGGCGTGCCTGCGAACGAGGACGCGGACGCGGACGACGATGCCTCCGAGCAGGCCGGTGGTCCCTGGGTCGATGGCCTGGGCATCATGCGTGGCTCGTGCACGCACCTGGAGTCGAGCTGTCTGAAGGTCCCGCACGTGGGCTGGGACCAGGTGCGCATGACGCCCGCCGGTGCGGCCGATCCGTTGCTTGCCGGTTTTGCCGAGGGCGCCAACATGTATTTCACTCACAGCTACGCGGTGGCCGACGACGTCGATGCCGCCGATGTGTTGGCGCGCACGCACTATACACGGAGCTTCCCGTGCATCGTGCGCCACGGCAACGTGTGGGGCTGCCAGTTCCATCCCGAGAAATCCTCTGCGCTGGGTCAGCGCATCCTTAAGAACTTCGTGAGCATCGTCGAGGGGGCCGGCCGATGATTCTGTTTCCCGCAATCGATTTGATCGGCGGCAAGGTCGTGCGCCTGGAGCGCGGCGACCGGAGCCGCTGTAAGGTGTATTCTGACGACCCCGTGGCCGTTGCCCGCTCCTTTGCCGAGCAGGGCGCGAGCTGGGTGCACGTCGTCGACCTGTCCGCTGCCTTTGGCGAGGACGAGGACGCGTGCGCTGCCAACTTGGCAGCGATTAAGGCCATCTGCGGCGTCGACGGTCTGTCCGCGGACGTGGGCGGCGGCGTTCGTTCGCTCGCGCGCATCGACGAGCTGGCCGGCTACGGCGCGCGTCGCATCGCGCTAGGCACGGTGCTCGTGACCGAGCCGGGATTTGCCGAGGTGGCGGCGCAAGGCTTTGGCGAGTTACTGGTGGCAGACATTGCCGCCCGTGACGGCCAGGTCAAGGTGAATGGTTGGCGCGACGGCGCGGGTGTGGCGCTCGACGACGCCGTGGCGCAGCTCACCGAGCTGGGCTTTAAGCATCTGGTGTATACCGACATCGCGCGCGATGGCATGCAGACGGGCATCGACGTGGCGGCGTATCGCCATGTGGCCGAGGTCGCGGGCTTTCCCGTCGTGGCTTCGGGCGGCATCTCGACGCTCGATGATATCCGCGCACTGGCCGCGGTGGGCGAGGATGCCATCGAGGGTGCCATTACCGGTCGTGCGCTCTACGAGGGCAACTTTACGCTGGCCCAGGCGTTGGCCGCCGCCCGAGGGAAGGAGTAGCCCATGCTTGCCAAACGCGTGATTCCCTGTCTGGATGTTAAGGACGGCCGCGTGGTCAAGGGCGTCAACTTTGTGAGCCTGCGCGATGCTGGCGACCCGGTGGAGCTGGCGCGCGCCTACGACCGCGAGGGTGCAGACGAGGTCGTCTTCCTGGACATTACCGCGACGAGCGACAACCGCGCGACGACCATCGAGATGGCGGCGCGCGCGGCCGAGGAGCTCGCTATTCCCTATACCGTGGGCGGCGGTTTCCGCGACTTGGCGGGCATGCGAACCATGGTTGCCGCCGGTGCCGACAAGGTGTCGCTTAACTCTGCCGCCGTGCGCGATCCGTCGTTGATCAGCCAGGCCGCCGCGGCGTTTGGCAGCCAGGCCGTGGTCGTGGCGATTGATGCCAAGCGCGTGGGCCTGCCCGGTCAGCCGGATGCCGACAAGTGGGAGGTCTTCACGGCGGGCGGTCGCAACGCCACGGGTATCGATGCGGTGGCGTGGGCCGAGGAAGCGGCTCGTCGCGGCGCCGGTGAGATCTTGCTCACCAGCATGGATCGCGACGGCACCAAGGCTGGCTTCGACCTGGCACTCACCCGCGCCGTGGCGCGCGCGGTGCCGATCCCGGTGATCGCAAGCGGCGGCGTGGGCACGCTCGAGCATTTTGCCGAGGGCGTGATCGAGGGCGAAGCCGACGCCGTACTGGCGGCCAGCGTCTTTCACTTTGGAACTTTCAGCATTCGCCAGGTGAAGGAGTATATGGCCAGCCAAGGCATCCCTGTGAGGCTGGACTTCTAGTGCTGCGGCTTGCCCAGGCACCGCATCTTGCCGCTCAAACCGTCGCTCGCGTACCAAAGTACGCGTCGCTCCTCTTTCGCGGCAACCTGCGGCACCTGGACAACCCTCGCCGACCTGTGGGATTTCGTTTGTTACTTGGGAGAAATGATGACTGAGGTAATAAATGCTACCGAGCTTAAATACGACGCCCGCGGGCTGATTCCTTGCGTGGTTCAGCAGCATGACACCGGTGAGGTGCTTATGGTTGCTTGGATGAACGAGGAATCGGTGGGGCTGACGCTCAAGACCGGGACCACGTGGTTTTGGAGTCGCAGCCGTCAGGAGCTCTGGAACAAGGGCGCGACGAGTGGCAACATGCAGGAGGTCAAGGAGCTCTGGGCCGACTGCGATAGCGATACGCTGCTGGTCAAGGTGGACTCACCGGGCCCGGCCTGCCATACCGGCAACCGTACCTGCTTCTTTAAGCGCGTGGAAGGGGGAGTGCGATGAAAGTCGTGACGCCGTTCGAGGTCGCCGAATGCAACACCGAGCTCCTCCGCGCGGGCGTGCCATGCCGCGTGCACCTGACTGATGCCTGCGGGGCGCAGTCGCTTTGGCTCGAGGCCGAGAAGGAAAGGCTCGATGAGGCCCATGCCGTCATCGTCGAGTTCTTTGAGAAAAAGGGCGCAAAGCCTCGGTTCGATGAGGCCGGTACCTACTTTACGCTGCAGTAACGAGAGGAAATAACCATGGGAGTCAGAACAGCTAACGTGCAGCCGGGAAACATCGGTGAGACGCTGACGGGACTGGCCGAGGTGATTCACAGTCGTCGCGACGCATCGCCGCAGGAGAGCTATACCGCGCGTCTGCTGACCGACGTCGAGGACGAGCTTCTCAAGAAGCTTGCCGAGGAGGCGAGCGAGGTGATCATGGCCTGCAAGGATAACGACCACGATCACATCCGCTACGAGGCCGGCGACCTGATCTACCACCTGCTCGTGACGCTCGAGCGCTACGGCATCACCCTCGACGAACTGGCCGGCGAACTCAACGCCCGCCGCCACTAGTCATTGGGGACGTTCTTAAACGACTAGTTAGGCGAGGGACGTGGATTCCCATTCGCCGGTGGGGTGGGGGATATCGAAGGCCCGGTAGCCGCAGTCGTAGGCGTGGGCCTGGGCCTCGCGGATGTTCCAGCAGATGTCGCAGGCGCGGTGCGCGTCCGAGCCAAAGGTGATGGGCACCTCGGCATGGGCGAAGCGGCGCAACAGCCCGGTCGCGGGGTAGTAATCGTCGAGCCCCTTGCGCGGTGCGGCGGTCGAGACCTCAACGCGGCGACCCGTATCGTGGGCGCATTCGGCCATCTGCTCCCAAAACGGCGCGGGGTCAAAGTCGGGTGCAAAGCCGTCCTTCGAAAAGCGCATGACCAGGTCGGGATGGGCCATCGCGTCAAAGCTGAGTGAGCTTTCGCAAGCACGGCACCAGTCGTCGACGTAGCACTCCCACACGCCGCGCACGCCTAAGTTTTCCCAAACATGCAAGTTGGTATCGTCGTCGATCCAACCGCAAAGGGAATCGGGTGTATCGGGGCGCGCGACGTCCTCTGTCCCTGCCGTGCCCGCGGCGCCTGCCGCAATATCGCCCGGGTTGCCAATCCAGTGCACGCTGCCCAGACGTACGACGGCGCCCTGGGACCAGTGCTCTACCAAGGGCTCGCAGCCCTCGTACCAATCGCATTCAAAACCGTAGATAAAGGTGAGCTCCGGCGCAATCTGCGCGGCGAGTTTGCGGGCGTCCTCAAAGGCCAAACGATGTGCCGGCAAGTCGCCCTCGACGACCTGCACCTCGCAGTTAGCATCCATACTGGCGGGCAGGGTAAGGTGGTCGGTCGAGACCATGACGCGGCAGCCGGCGGCAGCAGCGGCACGGACGTTGTCCTCGAACGAGGCGTGCCCGTCCGAGAACGAGGTATGAGTATGGCAATCGACCAGCGGGCAGGCGGGCATGGCGACTCCTTTGCATTTGGTGAATCCGCTCCATTGTAATGGTGCAGCTCTCAACACGCCGCGCACGCCGGGTGCCGAAATCGAGTGGAAAGGCGGGGCGGCGCGTGCCGGCGCCGGCGACTACTTGCTTCGTGCCGCCGCGCGTTTGGCCTGCACTGTTACCATCGCGTGTCTCACGGCGGTGATGGGGCGATAGCGGATCATACGCGGTCCCGACCAACGCATAACCTCGCGGATCTTCTCGCGCATGGCAGGCCGGTAACAATGCGAAGGACATGCCGAGCAAAATGTCTTGGTGCCCATGTGCGGGCAGTGCTCAATGCGCGCGATGGCGTATTTCTGCAGCTCGGCGCATTCGGGGCAGAGCGTAATGGTTCGAAGGCCGAGTTTCACGCGCACGGACTCATCGCCGCCAGCCTGTTCGACCACATGCCCGCCGCCATGATGCCCACGACACCACAGCGCAATCATCTGCGACACCATTTGGGCCTCACGCTCACGTTTGCGTGCTAGCTCCGGTGTGTCGACTGGGCGCGCCATTAGCTCAGCCTCCCGTGCTCGACCGAAAGCGAGAAATCGGCAAACGCGCAGGTGCTGGCACGGTGGCTCACGAGCACAATGGTCTTGCCGCGGCGCTTGAGCTCGTCGATTGCCTGCATCACGGACGCCTCGTTGAGAGCATCGAGCGCGCTGGTGGGTTCGTCGAGCAAGATGAAGGGTGCGTCGTTGAGGAAGATGCGCGCAAGGCCGATGCGCTGGCGCTCGCCGCCCGAAAGCGAGTCGCCCAGCTCGGCAACGGGCGTGTCGAGTCCCTGCGGCAGACGGTCGATGAGCGTGGTGAGTGAGGCGGAGCGGCAAGCGTCGAGCAGCTCGGCATCGGTGGCGTTGGCGTGCGCGACCAGCAGGTTCTCGCGTACGGTGCCGCAGAACAGATGCGTGTCCTGGGTCATATAGGCCTCGTGGCTGCGCAGGCTCGCCGTGTTGATGTGGCGGGCATCGACGCCGCTCACCGTGATGGTGCCGGCTGCGGGGTCCCAAAAGCGCATGAGCAGCTTAAGCAGCGTCGACTTGCCCGAACCCGAGCGCCCCATGATGCAGGTCATGGTACCGGGCGCAAAGGTGCAGGTCACGTCGTCGAGGATGAGACTCGCAGCGGTGTCGTTCGCGACCTGCTCTGTGGCGCCCGCACCGCCCGCGTCCACGCCGCCCACATAGCTAAAGCTCACATGCTCGGCTGCGGCGCCGGCAAACTCAACGTTCTGTCCATCGGCGACCTCGGCGCACTGGGGCTGCTCGTCGAGCAAATCGAGCACGCGTGCGCCCGAGGCGAGCGTCTCCTGCAGTGAGGCGCCCAGGCGGCTCACGGCCATCACCGAGCCAAACGACGACACAAAGGTAAAGACGGCGACAAACGCTGCGGCAAAGTCAATCGTTCCCGCAGCCACCAGCTGCAGCGCACGCCCGAGCATCACCAGATTAGCCACAAGAATAAGCGCATCGGCTACGGCCTCGCTGACCGCCTGGCGGCGCTTGAGGCGCGCGTCCACGGCGCCGACTTGCTCGGTCAGCTTGCCCAGGGCACGGCTGCGATCGGTGCCACCGGCAAACTGGATGGTCTCGCCCGCGCCGCGCAGACTGTCGAGTACAAAGGCGCCCAGCTTACCGGCGCCCTCGCGGCTCTGGCGGCCGGTGGTGCCGCATGCCTTGGCCGAGGTCAGGGGCAGCAGCACGCCCAGGACCGCGTAGGCCACGAGCGCGATGCCCGCGAGCTCGGGGCTCACAGCCAGCAAAAAGCCCTCAAACACAACGGTGCAGACCAGAGCTATGGCAATGGGCGAGATGGTGTGCGCGTAGAAGACCTCGAGCAGCTCGATATCCGAGGTGACCAGGCTCACGAGCTCGCCCTTGCCGCGGCCCTCGAGCTTGGCGGGGGCGAGCTGGCGCAGGGCGCCAAACACCAGGTCGCGAATGTGTGCGAGCAGACGGAATGCGATGTAATGGTTGCAGAGCTGCTCGCCGTAGTGGAGCGGCCCGCGCGCGATGCCGCAGGCGGCACAGGCCGCGCATGTGACGATAAGACCAAGCCCCAAGGCGTTGCGGCCCAGCGCGGCCATAAGGCCAAGGGCGCCAAAGGCCGGCACGAACGCGGCGGTGAGCATGCCAATGCTGCCCAGCGCGACGGCTAGCACAAGCCAGCCGGCAAGCGGTCGGACGAGCCCCATCATGCGCCACATGATGGACGGCGCCGAGCGACGGGCGCGGCCGGAGTCAGGCACCGCGGCAGCGGAAGACGAGCCGGCACCGTTGAGGCCATCGGTACGGGCGGTGCTGCCGTCAACAGCCTCAACCGCGCCGGCATCCTCGGCATCACCCTCCGCATACGCATATGCCGAGAGCTGCTCCTGGCTGTTCCACATGCGCGCATAGGCGCCCGCGGTTGCCAAGAGCTCGCCGTGAGTCCCGCGCTCGGCAATGCGACCGCGTTCCAGCACCAGAATCTGGTCGGCGTCCACGATCGTCGACAGGCGGTGTGCCACCACAATTACAGTGTGCTCGCCGGCAAGCGATGCGATGACCTCGCCGATCGCGGCTTCGCTCGCAGCGTCCACATTGCTCGTAGCCTCGTCAAACACATAGATCGGCGAGTCGTGCAGCAGGGCGCGTGCCATGCACACGCGCTGGCGCTGGCCACCCGAAAGGTTGGTGCCGCCCTCGTTAATCACCATGTCGAGCCCGCCGTTGGCCTGCACAAAGGCCGCCACGCGCGTGCAGCCGAGCGCGCGCAAAAGCTCGGCGTCGGTGGCGTTGGGCTGGGCGAGCAGCAGGTTGTCGCGCAGGGTGCCGGCAAACAGGTAGCCGTTGGTGGGCACCAGGGTGACGGCACGCATGAGTGAGGCGGCCGTGGCATCGCGCAGCTCGACGCCGCCAATGCGAACGCTGCCACGGTAGGCACCCTTGCGGCCCGCGATAATCCCCGCGAGCGTGGACTTGCCGCCGCCGCTTTCGCCCACGAGTGCCACGAGCGAGCCGTGCGCAATGGTCGCGCTGGCGCTGTCCAGCACCGTGCGGTCGCCGTATGCATAGCTCACGCCCGCGAGCTCGATATCGCCGCGCCCGTCAAGCTCAACATCGCCGCGCTCGGGCTCGGGCGTATCCAAAATGCCAAACATGCGGCGCGAGGCGGCCATGCCGTTCATGGCCGTGTGGAACAGCGATCCCAGGCGGCGCATGGGCAAAAAGAACTCCTGCGACAGAAAGACGACTAGAAAGGCCGCCTCAAAGCCAATTTTGCCCGTGGCGAGCTGCAGCGTGGCTACGATAATGCCGAGCGCGGCGCCCATATAGACGACCAGGTCCATAACGCAAATGGAGCGCAGCTGCATCACCAGCAGGCGCATGGTCGCTGTGCGGAAACGCTCGGACTCGGCGTTGATGCGCTTGTGCCAGTCGCGGTCGGCCTGATACACCTTAAGGGTGGTAAGACCCTGAACGGCCTCCAGGAACATGCCGCCCAGATCGACGTAGCTGCCCCAATACTCGGAACCGATCTTTTTTGCGTTGCGCATGACCATCATGATGGAGATGGGGATGACCGGGACGCATACGAGCAGCAGCGCGGCGGGAAGTCCCGCTTGGCCTACGAGCAGCACGAACAGCGTGATGGGTGCCAGGCCGGCAAAAAAGAGCTGCGGCAGATAGCCGCCAAAGTATACCTGGAGTTGCGTGGCGCCCTCCGCGCTGGTTTGCACGGCCTCGGCGGTGGGGACGGTTTCGGTATAGGACGGGCCGAGCGCGGTGAGCTTGTCGTAGACGAGCGAACGCACGCGGCGGACGGCTTTGAAGGCGGCCTTGTCACCGGAACGCTGCGCCAGATAGATGGCGGCGGCGCGCACGATGATGGCGCCGGCGAGCGGCAAGGCCGCCTGTGCGAGGGCATCGACGGCGAGCGCGGCGGAAAGACCGTCCGTGACGATGCCGCCCAAGATGCGCGCAAGCACCCACATCACCGTGATGTTTGCCATGAGCGCGATCCATTTAAACAGGACGCTCGCCACAATGTAGGGCGTTGCCTGCGGAACCAGGGAGAAGAGCCGCTTCTCGAACATGAAACCTCCGATGCCGTAACGGTGTCGGGCGGGGTCCTCGGCAGCCGATTAGTTAGCCAAATGCAACTAGAGTAACATCGTGCAGCAGGTAAGTATGCCGAGGGTAATTTTTTAGCCGATGAACTGCGTAGAAAGTCCAAAATTGTTGAGTGCAGCGAACTTTATGGCGGACGGAGTGCAGGCGCAATTCTGATCGTGTGCGGCCCCGCTCCAAAACGTGTACGTCAGCCTCCGAAAGCTGCAAAAAATGACATGTTTGGAGGCTGATGTACATGTTTGGATAGGGGCGAGGGCGGCGACGGACGAAAGTCACGCCTGTGCCACGTCCGATGTGCTAGCGTTTGGGTGAACAAAACGAGCCCGTGCGGAAAGGATCCGGACCGTATGCAACGTGGAAGTACATCTCCGCTGTCCCGCGAGACCGATGCGCCCGAAACCATCGTCAAGCTGGAGTGCGACATCGACGATGCATCGCCCGAGGTACTCGCCTATGCCGCCGACCGCCTGCGCGAGGCAGGTGCGCGCGAGGTGCACTGGCTGCCTCTCTACTGCAAAAAAGGTCGCCCCGGCTGGCAGCTGCAGGTGATCTGCTCGCACGAGGATATCGAGCGCCTACAGACGATTATCTTTTTGGAGACCACGACCAACGCCGTTCGTCGCCAGGTGATGGAACGCGTCTGCCTGCCGCGTCGTTTTGAGCAGGTAGCGACGCCTTGGGGCGAGGTGGCCGTCAAAGTAGCCACCCTGCCCGACGGCAGCGAGCGCGCGGCACCCGAGTACGAGGATTGTGCCCGTCTTGCCCGCGAGCACAACGCGCCGCTCCAGCGCGTGATGCAGGCGGCTCAGAGCGCGGCGCTGCGATTTGAGTGATGCGGGCGAGTGACGTGCCGCGCCAATCCAATTAACCCCACCGAAAGGACCACCCATGAAATACCTCATCGCCTCCGACATCCACGGCTCGGCATACTGGACCGAGCGCCTGGTCGCCGCTATCGAATCCGAGCAGCCCGACCGCATCGTTCTGCTGGGCGACCTGCTCTACCACGGCCCGCGCAACGACCTGCCGCGCGACTATGCCCCCAAGCGTGTGATTCCGCTGCTCAACGCCCTGGCCGACCGCATCATCGCGGTGCGCGGCAACTGCGACGCCGAGGTCGACCAGATGGTCCTCGACTTCCCCGTCATGGCCGACTACGCCACGCTGTTCGACGAGACCGGCCGCGAGCTGTTCCTGACGCATGGCCACGTCTTTGGCGCTGGCATGTATAACAGCGTTGATCACGCGCCCGCGCTGCCCGAGGGCTCCGCGCTCGTCTACGGCCACACGCACATCAAGGTTAACGAGGCAAGCGAGGCGCACCCGGGCCTGTGGCTCTTCAACCCCGGCAGCGTGAGCATTCCCAAGGACGGTACGCACAGCTATGGCATCTACGAGGACGGCGCGTTCCGTCACGTGATCCTGGAGGAGGAATAACCATGGCAGAGCAGCTGGCTCAGCAAAATGCCGAGGGCTCGCGCGACCTGTCCACGCTGGTAGACGCGTCGGCCGAGCTGCAGCATCTGGTGCAGACCATCTGGCGCCTGCGTCAGCCCGACGGCTGCCCGTGGGACCGCGAGCAGACGCACCGCAGCATTGGCAAGAACATGATCGAGGAAGCCTACGAGGCGCTCGACTGCATCGAGGCCGACGATGCGGCACACCTGCGCGAGGAGTTGGGCGACGTGCTCATGCAGGTCGTACTGCATGCGCAGATTGCGGCGGATGCCGGCGAGTTTTCGCTGGCCGATGTGGCGCGCGATATCGACGCCAAGCTCATCCGTCGTCACCCGCACGTGTTTGGCGATGCGGATGCCGACAACTCCGACGAGGTGCTCAAGATTTGGGACGAGGTCAAGCTTGCCGAGAAGGCCGCCAAAGACCAGGCCGTGGCGGCAGTCGGGGCCGCACCCGAGGGTCTGCTCGACGGTGTGCCCACGCACCTGCCGGCGCTGATGCAGGCTCAGAAGGTGTCGCGCAAGGCGGCTGCCGTGGGCTTTGAGTGGGAGACGGTCCAGGACGTGTGGGACGAGGTTGCCGAGGAGCGTGCCGAGTTTGAGGCCGAGGCTCCCGGTTCTCCCGAGCGCGAGATGGAGTTTGGCGACCTGCTCTTTGCCCTGGTCAACGTTGCGCGCAAGGAGGGAATTGACGCCGAGAGCGCCCTGCGTGCCAGTACGGCAAAGTTCCGCCGCCGCTGGGCCGCGATGGAGCAGATGGCGGCCGACGCCCACGTGGATCTGGCCGAGCTTTCGACCCACGGCCTCAATGACCTCTGGGATGCCGCAAAGGCAGAGGAGTAAGACTGCGGGGGCGACGGGACGGACTTGTCCCATCGCCCCTATTATTTTTAAAAAGATTGTATCCCTTGGCTAACTTAGGGCATAATGCAAAAAGTGCGATAAGGCTAACTTATGAACCTGCGCGCCGCTGTAGCGTGCAAGCCGTGTCGCCAAGCATTCAACCCGTTTCCAAGTGAGAGGGAGACAACATGAGCGATATTATGGACGTCTACGGTCGCGAGGTGCTCGACAGCCGCGGCAATCCCACCGTCGAGGTCGAGGTCGTGCTCGAGGACGGCAGCTTTGGCCGCGCAATGGTGCCTTCGGGTGCTTCGACCGGCGCCTTTGAGGCATGTGAGCTGCGCGACGGCGACAAGGGCCGCTATCTGGGCAAGGGCGTTTCGCAGGCCGTCGAGCACGTCAATAACGAGTGCGCTAACGCCGTCGTGGGCCTCGACGCCTTCGACCAGCGCGCCGTCGATGCCGCGCTGATTGCCGCGGACGGTACCCCCAACAAGACCAAGCTCGGTGCCAACGCCATCCTGGGCGTGTCGCTGGCCGTCGCCCGCGCCGCTGCCGAGTCGGCGGGCCTGTCGCTGTACCAGTACCTGGGCGGCGTCAACGCCCACCTGCTGCCCACGCCTATGATGAATATCCTCAACGGTGGCGTCCATGCCGACAATAACGTTGACTTCCAGGAGTTCATGATCATGCCGGTGGGCGCCCCGAGCTTTGCCGAGGGCCTGCGTTGGTGCGCCGAGGTCTACCACACCCTCAAGGGCGTGCTGCACGAGGCCGGCCTGGGCGGCGGCGTGGGCGACGAGGGCGGCTTTGCGCCCAACCTCAAGACCAATGCCGAGCCGTTCGAGTACATCACCAAGGCCGTGGAGAAGGCCGGCTTTAAGCCCGGCGTCGACTTCATGTACGCCATGGACCCGGCCTCGACCGAGTTCTACAACGCCGAGACCGGCATGTACGAGCTCAAGGGCGAGGGCGTGGAGTACACGAGCGCCCAGATGGTTGATTACTGGGAAAAGCTCGTCGACACCTATCCCATCATCTCCATCGAGGACGGCATGGCCGAGGAGGACTGGGACGGCTGGGTTGAGCTCACCCGTCGCATTGGCAACAAGGTGCAGCTGGTGGGCGACGACCTGTTCGTCACCAACACCGAGCGCCTTAAGAAGGGCATCGAGCTGGGTGCCGCCAACGCGATCCTGGTCAAGGTCAACCAGATCGGCACACTCACCGAGTCGCTCGAGGCCATCGAGACCGCCAAGGAGGCCGGCTATGCTTGCATCGTGAGCCACCGCTCCGGCGAGACTGAGGACTCCACGATTGCCGACCTGGTCGTGGGCGTCAACGCCGGCCAGATCAAGTCGGGCGCCCCGTGCCGCAGCGACCGTATCGCCAAGTACAACCAGCTCATCCGCATCGAGGACGAGCTCGAGGGCAGCGCGCGCTATGCCGGCAAGGCCGCGTTTTACAACATTCGCTAAACGGGCGAATTTGGCGAGGGGGAGGCTGACTCGGTTCCGTCCCGCCTTGACTGGATGCTGCAAAGCGCCATGGGCGCTGGGCCATACGGCTCAGCGCCTTTTTTATGTCGAGCAAAGGCTGGCGAAGGCGGTGCAGGCGCTCGTGCTATAACTAAAGGACTTAGCGCAAACAAACCTCAACCGCACAAGGCGCACATGGATCAGATTTACGACAACAGGTACTATTCCGCCGGTTCGCGCGAGCCGTCGCCTCGCCGTGCGCGCACGGTGCAGCTCGGTGGGTCCGCTTATGCCGGCGCCGACCGCTCCACGCAGCGCCCGGCAAGTACCTCGCGCCCCAATGCTCAATCAAATACCTTGGCAGATGGACCGGTGCGCCCGGCACGTTCGTCGCATGCGTCGCGTCCCTCGACTCAAGCACACGACAAATCGAGTAGGCCCTCGAACCGTCTTTCGGGCTCGGACTTTATGCATTACGCCAACGACAACGCGGTTGTCAAGGCGATCTATGACTTTACGCATGGCCCACTGCGTCCGCTGTTTATCGGTATCGTGGTGGCGCTGGTGCTCGTGAGCCTGTATTTCCCCGTGCGCGATCTGTACGTGGCAAAGCGTTCGAGCGATATCTTGGCCAAGCAGGTCGAGATTCGCCAGCAATACAATGATGAGCTGCAAAAAAGCGTCGACAAGCTGCTCTCGGAGGAGGGTATCAAGGACGCGGCGTCCGAGGACCTGGGCCTGGTGATGCCCGGCGAGAAGAAGATTGACGTGCTAGGTTTGGACGACGATTCGGACTCGTCGTCGAGCAAAAAGTCCTCAAACGCCAAGAAGGCCAGCGAAGTGGCCAAGGAAATCGAAGAAGTCGGCAAGGACGCGCCGTGGTACATCCAGGCGCTCGACATGCTGTTTGGGTTTAACGGCGTCGAGGGTCAGACGGTCGTGTCCAACGGCAAATAGCGCCCGGAGGGGAGCCCGCAATGACAAATTGCAAACGCTATAAGGTAGCCGCGATCGACCTGGGAACGGTGTCGTCGCGACTGGTATTGGCCCAGGTCGAGGGCGGAGCGATTGTGGAATCGTCCAAGCATACCGAGATTACCGACCTGGGCGAGGGCGTGGACACGACGGGGCGCTTTTGCAAGGCGGCTGTCGAGCGTGTGCTCGCTGCGTGTCACATGTTTGTGGACGAGGCCCGTGCCTTTGGGGCCGTGTGCGTCTGCACCACGTGTACGAGTGCCGCGCGCGATGCGTCCAATGCTGCGCTGCTGTTGGACGGCCTGCGCGATCTGGGGCTTGAGCCACAGGTGATTCCGGGCGAGGTCGAGGCGCGCCTGACGTTTTTCGGCGTGGCGCACGACTTTGCCGGCGAGCGCATCATTGTTGCCGATTCGGGCGGCGGATCCACGGAGCTCGCGACTGGCGTGTACGCGCCGGAGCGCGGCGTCTTTGCGCTGGAGGGAACGCGCTCGCTGGACATCGGTTGTCGCCGCGTGACGGAGCGCTTTTTCTCCGCGTTGCCGCCCGCGGATGGCGAGCTTGCTGCCGCTGCCGCGTGGGCAGGCGAGCAGTTTGCCGCCTATTTTGAGGGCCTGCCTGTCGACTTTGAGCGCGCCGAACGCTTAGTCGCGGTGGGCGGCACGGTGACTACGCTGGTGGCTCTGGTCCACGAGCTGGAACCGTACGATTCGAGCTTTGTGCACCTACGCGAGCTGTCGCTGGAGCAGGTCTCGGCCGCTATCGAGCGCATGTCTGTGTTGGACGCGGAAGGCATCGCCGCGCTACCGGGTGTACAGCCCAAACGCGCGGGCGTGATCTTGGCTGGTGCCGTGGTGATTCGCGAGCTTATGCGAGCCGGCGGCTACGACACGCTCACCGTAAGCGAGAGCAGCCTGCTTGCCGGCATGGCCGCCACCATTAACGAGGTTCTCGACGGTGAGCTACCCACCATCGGCTGGACCCCCAGCCTCAGCGCCCTTTAACCATCCCCTCATAAGTTGCGGTGAAATAGTTCCTAAATGGGCTGATAAACTGCCAAAACAGGAACTATTCCACCGCAACTTAGAGGCTTAACGGCATCCAGAAGAAACGAGCCCGCATCCCCAGGGGGCACGGGCCCGTAAAAGCCAAATGGTAGGGGCGGTGGGACATCTGCGTATTTGTTGCGCAAATACGCACCGGCTTCGGCCGCCTGTCGGCGCCCTCGCCGGCTCGCTACGGACGCTGCGCGTCCGCTTAACGCTCGCCCCCTCGCGGGTTCGAGCCCCACCGGCATCTTAAAGAAATGAGCCCGCCTCCCTGGGGGACACGGGCTCGTAAGCACTACATGGTAGGGGCGGTGGGACTCGAACCCACAATCCTTGCGGCGAGGGATTTTAAGTCCCCTGCGTATGCCAATTCCGCCACGCCCCCGTGAGACTAGAAGTCTAGCACAAGCCGTCCGTTACGCGTTGACGGCCATCGAGTGCTGGCCTGACTTTTCCAAGTACTCGACAAACTTGGCTTCGTCGCCCTTGTTCTGGTACTGCAGGGCCAGCAGGTACTCCAAGCGGCAGCGCTTGACCGGGTCGTCGCCGACATCCTCGAGCGTGCGCTCCAGCTCGGGAATGTCGTTGTGACGCTTGAGGATCATCGTGTCGTACATCAGCTGGCACTCGTGCGCGACCGCCTCGGCCTGACCGCCCTCAAAGCCCTTGATTTCGTGCAGCAGCTCCTTGGACTTTTTGCGGTCCTCCTGGCCAGCATAGTAGTTAAAGGCCTTAATCACCAGGTCGACGCGCTGCATCTTGGGCAGATTGAGCCCCAGCAGCAAATCGAACATCTCATCGGCGCGCTTGTGGTCCTCGCGCAACAGATAGGAGTTCAGGCGCAGGTAGTCGCGGTTGTAGCGCGGGTACAGCATGCTGGTGAGTTTGCCGTCGAGCAAACGATCAAACTCGTCCCACTGCTTAGCGGCCATAAGCTGCTGCAGGCGTTTAAACGTGGTGCGTTTTTTGACGCTAAAGAACACCGACACGGCGATGCAGATGATAACGACGGCGGTCCAGAGTGTGCGGGAATCGGGCATATTAGGGTCCTTAGTCACTCATAAAGCGAGCGGTATGACAACACGTACTGGATGTATTATACGCAGCGCGCAAGCAAACTGGCATAAAAGCTCATCGAGGCTGAGTGCCATCGCTCGCTGCGGTACACTTACCTAAAGTAAACCATGAAGGGAGACATTACCTATGAAGAAGATCGTTTTGGCTTGCGGTGCTGGCGCTGCTACTTCCACGCTTGTTGCCCAGAAGGTCGCCACCATGCTCGACGCCAATGGTTATGCTGGCAAGTATGAGATCGTGCAGTGTGCCATCTCCGAGGCCAAGGACTACTGCGACGAGGGCGCCGACCTGCTGATCGCCACCACCGTTGCTCCCGAGGGCCTCACCTGCCCGTACGTGAGCGGCGTGCCCTTCATGACCGGCATGAACCGCGTCGCTGCCGAGAAGGCCGTCCTCGACGTCATGGCTCAGTAGGCGCTGACTGTATGAGTGAGCAGAACGCCAATCCGGTCGAGCTCTTTGGCATGCGCGTTGCCCATGTGGGCATTAACGCCACCGACCCGGCAGATGCCCTGGGGATCGCGGAGCTGTTCTCGACGATGATGGGCCTGCCCGTTATCGAGACCCCGGTTTCGTACTTTAACGATTCGCTGATCGAGGTCATGAAGCAGAACGGTCGTGGCACCAAGGGCCACATCGGCTTTGCCGTCAACGACATCGATGCGGCCGAGAAGTGGTTTGCCGAGCGCGGGCTCGAGGTCAACGAGGAGTCGCGCGTGCTGCTGCCCGACGGCGGTACCAAGCTCGTGTACTTTAAGCGCGAGTTCGCCGGTTTCGCCGTGCATCTGTGCCGCGAGTAGCGCACAAGCTGCCATAGCTAACGAAAAATGGGGTAAGGCCACGTGGCCTTACCCCATTTTAATGCCGAGAGGGTGACTGACGGGCTGCCGCAAAACGAAGGTGAATGCTGTTCCGCGAAGTGAACGAGTGAAATCGGACCCCTGGAGCATCGACACTTTGGAGGCGCCGTTTCCTGCGGTTTCGTAAGGTTTTTCCTGCAGTTTTGGCGTCAAAAAGTGTGGATGCTTCGGGGGGTCCAAAATAGGTCGTTCACTTCGCGGAAAAGCATTCACCTTCGATTCGTGAGAGACGCCCCTACCGCGGCAGGCGAATCGTAAAGCGGCTGCCGACGCCCTCGACTGAGGTCACGCCGATGACACCGCCATGGCTGTCGACGATCCACTTGGCAATGGCAAGCCCCAGACCCGAGCCCTGCGCGCCGGCATCGCGTGCGTTATCGGCTCGGTAGAACCGTTCAAACGCGTGGGCTGCGGACTCCTGGTTCATGCCGATGCCCTCGTCCTCAACGGCTATGTCGATCGTGCCCATGCCCGCATCGGGCGTTATGCCAAATGTGACGGTCGTGCCTGCGTCCGAATACTTGGCGGCGTTCTGCACGATCACGCGCAGAGCCTGCTTCACGAGCGCCACGTCGACAGATGCGTCGCAGCGCGGGTCGCTGACAAGCGCAGCGTCGTACGCCAGTCGATACGTGTGCGCGGCATCGATCATCTGTGACTCCTCGCATACCTCGCCGACCAGCGCGGCCAGGTTGGTATTCGCACGCCGCAGGACCGTGCGTCCGGCGTCGCCGCGTGCCAAAAACAGCAGCTGTTCCACGAGCTCTTGCATGTGCTCGCTTTCGGCCTTGAGGGACGCGATGGATTCTGCCAGCACGTCCGGGTCGTCTTTGCCCCAGCGGTCGAGCATGTTCACGTAGCCCTGAATCACCGCGATGGGCGTGCGCAGCTCGTGGCTCGCGTCGTTGACAAAGCGCATCTGCTGCAGCTTGGCCTCTTGCATCTGGCGCAGCAGGCGGTTGAGCGCGACCTCGATGCTTGCCAGGTCGGCGTCGCCGGTGGTGACGCTCGGCGAGTCGACGCTTGCGCGCTCGATGGCCTGCTCGAGCGTTTCCATCTTGCCGCCGGAGAGCTGCATGCGGCCGAGTTCGTCCACGCGCAGGGCCAGATCGTTGAGCGGCGCCATGGTGCGGCGCACGCGGCGGGCGCCGCCGAGCATGTTGAGCACGCTGATGACCTGCCAACCCACAACTACAAGGTAGAGAGGCCATAGCGTGACGAGGTCCTGCGCGAGGGGGAAAGTCTTGGTGGTACGCGCAAGCTCGACGGTATAGGTGAGCGTTGTCAGGTCCCAGCCGCGCGCGGGCGTCAGCGACATGCTGCGAACGGTGGCGCTGGGGATCCATCCTGCGGTAAACGCGCCGTTGGGCAGCGTCTGGTTGTATCCATAGACGAGGATCGCCACCGCAATAACCAACAGCAACAGATCGAGCCAGACGTAGCTCATCAGGCGGCGCCACATATAGCTCCAGTTGATGGCGCGGGCGATGGAGGTGACGCGCTTGGCCTCGGCATTACGCGCGGCAGACATAGCCCACCCCGCGCACGGTCTGGATGATGCGGGCACCGCCGGCGTCTTCGATCTTGGCGCGCAGGTGCGCGATGTGCACGTCGACGTTGTTGGTGTCGCCTACGTATTCGTAGCCCAGCGCCTCGTGCGCGATGCGCTCGCGCGTGAGCACGGTTTCGGCATGCGTCATAAGCAGGGCGAGGACGTCGAACTCGCGGGCCGTGAGCGCGATGGGCGAGCCGCCGACCGTGACTTCGCGGCGGTCGGGATCGAGCGCGACCGAACCCACGGCGAGTGCGGCGGGGGAGGGCGCGGCAGCGGTCTGGGCCGTGTCGGTTGCCGGGGACATTGTGGCGATACCGGCGGCCGTGCCGCTCGCTACGCCAGCCCCGGCCCCGCCGCCGCCAACGCCCGAAGCCGCCCGCACGGCTTCCGAGCGCTTCAGCGCCACGCGGATCCGTGCGAACAGCTCCTCGATCGCAAACGGCTTGGTCAGGTAATCGTCGGCGCCGGCGTCGAGCCCGGCAACCTTGTCCATCACGGCATCGCGCGCGGTGACCATGATCACTGGCGCATCCTTGTGCTTGCGTATGCGCCGCAGCACCTCCATGCCGTTGAGCTGCGGCAACAGTACATCGAGCAGAATCAGATCGTAGTCGCGCTCCAACGCCAGGTCAACGGCGGTGCGTCCGTCGGCGGCGTGCTCCACCTGGTAGCCCTCGTGCTCCAGCTCGAGTGTCACAAAGCGGGCGATTTTCTCCTCGTCCTCTACGATCAGGATTCGTGCCATGCGTGCCCCCGTCTGCGATTACTTGTCGTCGTTGAGATTTTGCTTGATGTCGTCCGCGGCGTTAGCAGCGCTATCCATAAGGTTGTTGATGCTGCCGGGCACGTCGCCGTCGCTGTCGATGCGGTAGCGCATGCCAAAGAACAGGCCAATCAGCATCAGCCATATCGTGGCGCCCCAGGCAAACAGCGCGACGATGGGAATCAGGATGGGGATGTTGAGGATGATCGCATCGCGGTGCGTGGCGATAAACTTGGTGTCCAGACTCAGGCGGAAGAGCTTTTTGAGGTACTCCCACACGCTGTCCATCTTCTTGGAGAAGTCGGTCTTTTCGCTCGACTTTTCGTAGGCTGCCTGCGCGGCGACCATCTCGGCAGAGGGCTCATCGACTGGCGCGGACTCGGTGGCGGCATGCGCCGACGTGGTCTGGGTCTTGCCCTGCGACTCGAGCCAAATGATGGCATCCAAAACGTTGCCGTCGGCAGCGTCGAGCGCCGCCTTGGCATCGGTGTAACTCACGTTGCACTTGGTGCGGATGGTTTCAACTTTTTCGAGGTCGTCCATGACCTGTCCTTTCGTTCGATGGGCGCGACGCCGGGCAATTTGCTCGGGCGCGAGCGTTGCGTTCGGCGGTCTGCGTTGCGCCGCCCCGCCCTTGGTCGAACTCTATAGTGCAGGTTATAGATTAAGCGATTCTTGAGCCAAGATTAATGTTGGATGAGTTTTTGGGTGGCAGTGGGGAAAGTATTAGACCTCGATAGCGGGAGATGGGGTGCCGGTATCAAGCCGGCGTCAGAAATGGGATAAGCAAGGCGTATGGATCGCGCGGATCAAAATCACGTTGCAAAAGTATGAAAATATCCTACAATTGCAACATGAAGTACTTTAGCAACATAACGGCGATAAGCGAGCTTTCCGAGAGTGAGGGCGTGTTTACCACAGCCCAGGCGGCTCGCATGGACATTTCTCGAGATGCGCTGGCGCACTCATGCCGCGTGGGGCGTCTTGAGCGGATATGCCACGGCGCCTACCGGATGTCGGGCACGCAGCGCCGAGACACCGATGAGCTCAACGCTCTTTGGAAGCTCACCAATCCCTCCCTTTGTGCGTGGGAGAGAAAGCGCCAGTGGGATGGCATCGCTGTGAGCGGTACGACGGCGGCGAACCTTCAGCAAATCGGCGATTTCTTTCTGTCCCCCTACAGGATGATCGCGCCCATGCGCATCAATACGAGAAACGAATCCCTTTCTTTTGTAAAGCGCGAGATTGCGGAGCAGGATATCGTCTGGCTCGACGGCCTGCCGGTAACCAAACCCGAGCGCACGCTTGTCGATCTTTGCCTCGATTGCGAGGACCCCTCATTAATTATCGATGCCTATAACGACGCGCTTGGACGTGGACTCGATATACAACGGCTGAAGGATCTTGTAGAGGAGAACTCTAAAACCGCCAAACGACGCGAGCTGATGGCGCCTTTGCTGATGGTACTGAACGGGTAATGCGAAACGGAGGACATGGTGAAGTACAAAACGCCTGCCGCATTGGAGATGGCTGTTAGGAATGCCGCAAGAGAATCACCAATGGATACTAATCGGGCAATCGTCGGTTTCTACTTTCATCGCTTCCTATGTCGCGTTTTTTCAGAAGATGACGGCAGCTTTGTGCTCAAGGGCGGTCAAAGCGTCCTGGCGCGAACACTCGATGCGCGTGTCACAAGAGATATTGACTTGGTTGCTCAAGAGGAGAGTCTCGAAGAGGCTATTGTCGATCTGGTGCAGGCTGCTTCGATTGATCTGGAGGATTTCGTTTCGTTCGTCTTTGATCGTGCAGAGCAAATCAAAGAAGAAGATGAGTATCGGTGCGGTGCGAAGGTGTGGTTCACCCCCTTTATGGGAACCAAGAAGCTACAGCCAATTTCAATTGACTTGGTAATTGATGAAGTGCGGGGACTTGAGCCTGAGGTTCTTGCGCCGATCGATCGTCTGAATATCGAGGGGCTCCCAGTCTGCGACTATCGAGTATGCCGAGTGGAGAGTGCCCTTGCAGATAAATTGCTCGCAATGATAGAGATGCATGAGGGCCGTGCTTCATCGCGAATCAAGGATATAGTCGACATCTTGGTGTACGCGAAAACTTGCTTCGTCGATGGGGCTACGCTTGTCGAGAGGGTCGAGAAAGAAGCGTCTGCCCGCAAAGTGGCAATGCCGGAAGAGTTCGTGGCGCCTCTCTGGTGGAAACAAAATGGTTCTGCACAGTACGTAAAGATGGCGAGGCAGGCGGGGGTACTTGATCTCGCGGGGAACATTGCTGGGGCAGAAGAGGTCGTCAATCGGTTGTATACACCGTGCTTTAATCATTCGGCGAATGTGTGCAAATGGAATCCTCAGACCACGGGATGGGAATAGGCTAGATAGTTAAGCCGGCGGCAGAATTAGTTCCTGTCGCCGGCTTAAGACGTTTCTACTGCCTATGCGCTATTCGCAGGTCTGGTCGACCACCTGGGTGACGGCCTTTTTTGCGCCTTCGAGGTCGCGCTGGGCTTGGGCGACAGTGGCCTCGGCTTGTTTCTTTGTTCTTACGACCTCGGCAAAGCGGTTGGTGGATTCGCTATACTCGCGTGTGCGCGGGTCGAGCGCCGGCGGGACTTCGATCTCAAACAGGTCGCTAGGACGGATGGCGCGGATGCTGGCTGCTTCAGTTAATGCTTGAATCAGCTGCGCCCCGTGGCCTTCGGTAAGGTATCCAACAATTATCTCCGAAAACACTACGCGCTCATCTTCGGTCATCGTTTGGAATGACGGGCGAATGACGGTGGTGTTATGCGAAGCAACCAGATGCTGCTTAGCGTCATCGGAGCTGACGACGAGCAGGTTGGACGCGCCGTAGCGACCCAGCATGCGCGGCATGACGATATCTCCAGCGCGGAGCTCATAACGATCGAGAACGCTGGGGTTCACCTTTACGAATTTAGAATCCGAGCTATTTTGATTATCTGAAGCATCTACGGGCAGAAGATTGCCGTCCTGAAAATCTTGAGATGAGATTCGGCGCACCTCGACTGCGTCAATGTCGTTCGATGTCGTGCTCTCGCGGGGCATGAATGGCGCGACTCGCGTAAAAGAGTCACCGAGTGTGGCGCTGTAGTTTCGGGTGATGGCGATGAGGCTGATTTTGCCTTTGGAGAGAGCGGCGTGGTGTTGGAGCAGCTCGCGCGTGGCAAAAGTGGACGTTTCGATTGGCGTCGATCTTGGCGTATTGGTATCAATGCGGGCCCAGTCAGGAGAGATAGAAAAGGTGATATCAGAGTAATACGATGTTTTAGTCACATATTGAAAACGCGGTCCGGGCTCAATTGCGCTGCGAAATGCAACGCTGCGATTTCCTGAAGACAGTATGAGGAGCGCGCTTGTCATGTAGGGCCTGGGCTCGGAAAGTGGCAAATAAACGACGCTCTCGATGAGCCCTTCGCGTATCAAAATCGTGCGTGCTTGTTCAGCTTTATCAAGTAAATCGGCGGGAAGTACCACGGCTGCTCGAGTGCGGCCCGAAAGGGCGAGAGCATACAGGCACCAAATAAAAGGACCCCAGTCGCAAAAATCAAGGTAGCCAGGCTCCAAATAATCGATGAGCGCGGCACTGTCTTTTTCGATATCGTGCTTATTTGCGCGGTAGTAGTTTGATGCATCGACAAACACCGGCGCTGCATCATCATCGCTTGCATTCTGCTTTCCGGGTTCAAGCTCACAAATATCGGGCACGCCGTTACCGTTTAGGGTAAAGCACTTAGCGAGATCTTCGGCATCCACAGCGCCAGGCAGACGGACAGTGAGCAGGCGACTGCCTTGTTCCAGGTTAAGCGCGCGCGAGAGGGCGGCGGCGGTGAGGCGTGGCAATGATGATGTAGTTTCACGCATGTATAGAGCCCTTTCTTCTCAGTGGGTTTATATTAGCAGAAAAATATTATAATTTCTAATGACGAGAACAGCACGCTGTGCTATCCTCGAAGCAATCCAAAGCCAACTCAATAGCAATTGCTTGATACATTCGCTTTGTAGCCTTTAGGCAAACTAAGCAATCGAGCAGGATGATTTCACTTATGAAACTAATGGGTTAGATCAATAATCATCGTTCTAGCGTCAGAACATTCTAGAACTTAGAACAGACTTACATCAACCACCTGAAACCGGATAGAAAGAAGCATTCATGAAGAAACGGGACAGTATTTACGAGGCATTCCTCAGTGCGATCGACGAGGATCTCCGCGGTATGTGCGAAGTGAACAGGAAGGCAGAGCTGCCACTTCCGTGTCCGTACTGCGGCGAGAAGAACGTCGAGCGCCTGGCTAAATCGCTCGTTGGCGTGCTGGAAGAGCGCTCGCCCGATATTCCCGGGCTGGTGCCCGAGCAGTATCGAGCCGATGTACACGAGGCCCGCGAGCTTTTGACTGCTGCGACGCTCGCTTTGCTTTCGCTGTATTTTTCCCCGCGCGATAGCTGCATGGGCAGCGTGGCAGCCGTGGTGAGCATGTTTAGGCATGGATGTAATGCGGCTTTTAAGTCAGCTGGCGTTCTCTTGTTTGAGCAGGTTACGACAGGGATGAAGTACAACGTCAAGAAGGATGCCTATATTCCGTCCCCATTCGTGCGCCATATCGATAGCAAAAAGCCTTACGACCGGCTGCACCGCGATGGATCGCGTGGCTTTACGGCGGATGAAGATGATGCCGTCATGTTTTATAAGCGCTACCTCAAGGTGCAACGACGCGTGTTCGATACGAGTCCGCGTTTCAACTTTGAGTTATGCGTCAAACGCCCGTTTGAGGCACTTTTGGACGAACGACACACTTTTTATTACATGGAGGAAAAGATGGAAATCGATTTGGCAACTAAGGTACGGGGGCTTCAGGACCGCTACCTCCTCAACTGCGCTCGGGCCAAGGGATACGACCTGCTCGACAAGCTGATGATTAATGCATTGCTTGCGTATCTGCGCGACGGGACGGTTTCAACTGCTGCTCGCGAGAGTTATCTGGCGCAGGCCGAGCGCCTGATCGGCCACGCGACCAAGTCGTCGCGCTCGGCACAGCTCAATGAGGACGACGGTGTCGATCGCATTGCTTAACAACCACCAACGTCACGGACAAGAAAGGAGCCACGCCATGTCAGTCATCAAGATGTACGGCTACGAGGCCGCGCAGCAAACGGAGTATCAGACCAAGAAGTGGGCGACTAAGGAGGAGATGCAGGCGCTGTCGTCTGGCGATGAGCAGCGCGATGTGATCCTGGCTAAGGGTGCCACGGTGGCGTTCTACGAGGACGACAAGCATTGGGAGACGAGTGTGTCCAACAATGTCTTTGCCTTTGGAGGTACCGGCAGCGGCAAAACGGCGAGTTTCATTTTGCCCAACCTACTCAATCACCACGAATGCTGTTATGTGGTCACAGACACCAAGGGTGAGCTGCTGCGCCGTACGGGGAAAGGCTTTGAAGAGGACGGCTACGAGGTAACGGTTCTCGATACTGTTAATCCCGAGCAGTCGGCCGGATACGACCCTCTGCGCTACGTGATGGATGTCGAGGATATCCCCACTACGGTGGCGGCAATCATGGAGGGGGTCGATCCTGACGGTCGTAGCCGTAGGTATGATCCGTTCTGGGATAACGCAAACGATCTGCTGCTTCGAGCAATTGTTGGAATCCTGTATCTCCTGGAGTGTCTTGCCGGCACCCTTGCGCCGGGCGAGGACCCCAATGCTCCGCGCCGCTACCTTAAGATGAACAACGTCTTTAAACTGGCTGCGCTCATCAAGGTCACGGGGGATGGCGAGGGCCGATTCCCGTTGGACTACCTTGTAGAAGAGGTGGAGTCCAGGGAGTTTCTCGATAAGTTTGGTGCGGAGAACGCTGATCTGTATGGCGTTGAGCAGTATCGTGATTTTCGCGGGGCAGCCGATAGGACGCTTAAGAGCATTCTGATCACGCTCAACGCGACCATCTCGCGGCTTAAGACTCCCCAGCTCATGCGCGTCTTTGAGAAAGACGAGATGCGTCTTGATCGTATTGACGAGGGCAAGCGCGTGATCGATCTTAAGGTGAGCGACAACGATTCGGCTAATGCATGGCTTGCGAACGTTGCCCTTAAGCAGCTGTTTAACCTTGCCCAGCGCCGTGCCGATGCCAGCCCCAGCGGCCATTTGCAGCGTCGCGTGCAGTTTGTGCTCGATGAGTTTCCCAATGTGGGACGCATCCCCGATTTTGAGCGCAGCATTGCGACCGTGCGCAGCCGCGGCATTAGCTTTTTGATGTGTGCGCAATCGCTGAGCCAGCTCGATGCCGTGTACGGCAAATCCACGGCGCTTACCATTCTCGATAACTGCGATAGTTTGGTCTATATGGGTGGCGGCAGCAACATCGCGACGCAGAACTACATAAGCGAACTGTGTGGCGAGTCGGTTTTGGGCACCAAGTACGTGGGCGCCGAGCGCACTGCCGTAGATGTGCGCGGCTGCGTGATGACCCCAGGCGAGGTTGGGCTTATGCCTCGCACCGATTGCCTGGTCAAGGTGACCGGCATGCGCCCCTTCCGCGCCAAGAAGTACTTTTGCGACGACCATCCCAATGCCGCCAAGTGGCTGAGGGATTAGTTCCTGCAGCTTTGTGTATCCCATCTTGCATGTTTTGTCGCACGGCTTCCGTTAGTCGTAAGCCGTGCGGTCCAGTTTTTGCCTCCTTACCGATTCCGTTTAGAAAGGAATTACCATGCCCGTTATGTATCGTGAGCCCAGCATCATAAAGAAGTCCAAGGACGGCCGTGTTGCCGCTGTCGATATGGCAAGCGAACTGCTCAACAGTCGTGTGCTGCTGCTGGAGGGCGAGGTCAACGATGTGACCTGTAACGGCCTTATTAAGTCCATGCTGGTGCTGGAACATCAAAGCGCGACCGAGCCCATCACCCTCATCATCAACAGCCCGGGCGGCAGCGTTACGGCGGGGCTGGCGCTCATCGACACCATGCAGTCGCTCGACTGCCCCGTGGTCACGGTAGGCGAGGGCGTCGTGGCATCGATGGCCGCGGTGATCCTGGCCTGCGGCGACCACCGCCAGGTGTACCGCCACACGCAGGTGCTCATTCACCAGTTGATGGGCGGCACAGGCATGGCGCAGCAGACCGATATCGAGATTGTGGCCCAGCATACGGCAGCCATGCGTGCCGAGTTGGACGAGCTGCTGGCCGAGCACGGCAACCTGAGCGCCCAGGAGTTCCATGAGCTCACCGAGCGTGACTGCTGGTGCAACGCCAAACGCGCTTTGGAGCTGGGCCTGGTGGATGAGGTGATTGCGCCCAGCAAGAAGGCGCTCTAGCGGGGCGCATGCCTTACAAGTACGTTGTGCAGGGCGAACAAGTGCGTAAATTCACAGCCAGAAAGAGGTTGAACATGAACAGGATTTGGGACGTCGATGGCATTGAGTGGGAAGACCTGCCCACCGTGAGCGACCTGCTGTGCGCTGCGGACACAAAGATCCTGGCGCGTGAGGTTGCCCTTCGATACGGCGGCAAGCCGGACGGCCGCGGCCGTGGCGATAGCGAACGCAGCCTAAAGCGCGCCCGCCGCAAGGTCAAAAAGCTGCGGAAGATAGATCCCGAGCCCAGCGACAAGATCATCCTGTTGCCCAAGCATGTCATCAATCGTCGCGATGCGGGCCACGGTTTTGGCTATTACGACGTGGAGCCGTGCATCTTTATGCGCGACGGCGTGCAAAGGCTGGGGGAGGACGCACTCGCCAATGTGCTTCCGTGGGAATTGATCCTGATGGATGATGAGTCCGCGAGCGAAATGCTGGGCTTTCGCGTATGGCTCGAAGGCGAGTGGGATCTATGCGAACGTTATCGCTTTTTGGCCGTGGTGTGTGTTCGCATGCTGAACAACATCTGGGCGCAAAAGGAGCTGCGCAAGTTCCTCGAGCAGGGCGATGCGGCCTGCGATATGGACGAGGACGATGTAGTTGAGGACATTCGCCGCGACGTGCTGTATCCCGAGGAAGTAATTAACGCCAAACTCGGCGGCTATTGGGACGCGAGTTTGGGACTCAACCTGCCCTGGAAGGACGAGCATCGGCAGACTTGCACGCGGATTGACAGGGCTATCGATGACCTGTTTGCCGAGGAAACGAAGCGCTGCGCTGCGGAGCTTGGGAAGAAGCTCGAGCGCGGGTATGAGGAGCGCGGGGAGTTACTGAACGGGATGTCCTTGTGAACGGTTGCCGACGGTCCGATAAAAATCTGTCCGGACGAAATGATAGAACGATAGCGTAAATAGCATCTGCACTTTAAGGAGTTAACAATGGGAATCGCCTATAAGGAACTGTTTCGTGTAAACCGTCCTATCTGTGGGCCTGGACCAGGAGGTTTCTTCATTAAAAGATTCAAGGAAGGCGGCTACAGTGAGGCTGAATTGCTCGATTTAATTTCGGGAGTGGACTTTTCTCTTGGTGAAGTGGATGAGGACATTAGCCTGAAAAAGAAATGCGAAATAGTCGAACAGGCGGTGAGTGGGGTGCATTATACGAGTTGGGCCCCCAGCGTGATCAGCATGATCATCTCACTTACGGTCGGAGGGTGTCTGTCTGCATGGGCGGGCAACAATTCAATCGCTGCCGGGGTTTTCGTGACGCCATGCCTGATTGCCTTGGGAATATATGCATGGTTTCGTTTATGCTTTGAGCGAAATCAAACGGTACTGTTGGGTGCGCTGAACCACATAAAGACACTTCAGCCGTAGTTGCATGAAATCGCCGATCGCCTGCCGTGGGCCCTCGGGACCGCCCTCGCGGCGCCCTTCCCGCTCTTTCCGGACATGGCGTCCTCCGATCTCCCGGGGCCGGCCGACCCGGCCCTCAGGGTATCGGATTCCCAAATTCATCCGTACATGTACGGATGAATTTGGGAGGTGTTCGGATGAAGTTGATATTCAAGGGGTGCGGCAGTTGGCAGGAATCTCAAGCGCCCAACCGCCAATCTCCACATTTCTTTGCTAAACTAGCTTTGCGCGGGAAACCGTGCATAGTTCGGGAGCATGTCCCCCAACTGGATCTAGGTTCGGATGCCGTTGCCCGGACTATTGGTGAAGGTTGGGGGACTTCCTACTTTCCATAGCGCAAGAAGTCGTAGATGCGGACGCACTTCCGATAATGCGAATCTTTCAACAGAGCCCTCTTCTTGGCAGGGTCGTTTCCCACGTCAGCCAGTGCCCGCTTCAGCAACGCTTCCAAGTCGTCGACGTCCATCTCTTCCTCTGAAAGGCACGGGATGAACGCGAACGGGCTCTTTGGCGCGCATGCATTCGCAAGGCCCTTTATGCTCAGCGACCCTTCGAATCTGCGACGAGTCGCAGGCATCGATTTGCGGAACGTTTCGCTTCGATAGCTATCAATCGAGGTGAGCGTTGGGAGATAAGTCGCTATGTCCTTACCGACCTCTCCACCGAGTCCGCGCGTGTACTTGAAGACAGGCATGTTGTTGGGCCGTTGGCGCACGTACATGTTGAGGTAGTTCTCGACGATGAACTTTGGGTCATAGCGAAGGTTATCGAGCACGATGTCCTCGAAGATATCTTCAGGTGAAATCGGCTTTCCGATGCTACTTGGTGACACCGACAGGCCGATGACGATCTTCTGGTCCGGGTCAAGGTCGTTGAGGACATTGTCTATCCCTGAGACGATGATGTCGGAACTCGGGTCGATATGCTCCGCAAGCCTGAACACGCTGCCCCTCAACTCGCGGATAAATCGCGTGCTATACATTTTCCGGAAGCTGCGCATCGCATCGTAGATCGACTCGAAGTCATCCGTGGTGATCTTCGTCATCGAAAGCGTACGGCCACCGAAACTCATAGCAATCTCGCCAACAGAGGTGTCGGTTGCGTGCTGAACGAAGATGAGCCGCTTGCCCAGCCGTTTGAGCTTGTCATCTGGTAGGCATTCGCAGATGTCACCCAGTATCGACCTGATGTTCTCGTCTTGAATCGAATAACCGAGGAAGATGACGGGATACTCGACGAAGAGGGTGAGCAGCTTCGCCGAGAGATACTTCCTCTTCTGCGCGAACTCCGCATAGTCAGCGCTGGTCAGGACGATGCTTCCCGCCCTCGAGACTGAGCCATGGATCTTGTATATCTCCTGAGAGAAAGCCTGGTCAGAGAACAGGAGGTCGCTTTCTCCGACGTAGGTCGTGAAACCAGGGAATAGGGTCTCACACATACAGTCATAATTCGTGGTGATGATGCCGGCAACTTTTTCCCTGCCCGCCTTCGCCAGCTTCTCAGTTTCGGCGCTCTCGACGAGACGAGCTCTCGCGATCTTATCTGCGACGTAGATCTTCATGGGCGAAGCGTCCCCGGTAAGCTCGTCACTGTGATCTTCGCGGAAGGCAGCGAATTCATCCGATGCAAAGAGCTCGTGGTTTACTTCGCTTTCCATGAGCGTGGCAACGTACGGCAGTTCGGACTCGACCTTGCCGTTCTGGACAGCAATCTTCGCCTGGCTCTTGAAGCGCGCGAAGGCATATGGGTCGTCAAGCACCTCGGCGCAGATATCCGAAAGCAGCCCCTCCCATCCCGGCGTGCCGCAGTAACGACGGGAGAGGCCAGAGCCGATGAAGAGAAACGGATAACGCCCGGCATCATCAACAGCTTTGTGGATTATCGATTTGATTCTCTCGTCCATAATCTTTCCTCCTGTACCAATCGACATGCTCGTGAAATGTTATCCCACCAACTTCGGCGAGTGCGGGCTGAAAGCATCGTTGCCGTTCTGCCCGTCGACCAATCCGCACGCGAGACTCAGCGGCACAACTGCAGCGTTCTCGACCTCCACGCTAAGCACGTAGTGGAAGTCCGCCCCCTGGCTCCCACGATTCCGCTCGTAACCAATGGCGGCCAGCCGGTCGGCTAGTTCGTCTCTCGAAACCAGCTCGTTAGCCTTCACCTTGCAAAGCATGGGTTCAAGTTCGTAAGTGTTTGTCTCGCTGATTGCGTTCCTGTAGAAGCGGAAATGGGTCGTACGAAAGAGATCTTTATGATGGGAGTACACGTGCCCGTCCTTAATGGCGTAGAAGTAGAAAAGGAACTCACCGCCCTCGTTTAGCCTGCCGCTACTTTCAAGGAAGCGGTAAATTTGTGGCGCTACAACGGAGAGCCGATTACGCTTCCGAAGCGATTTGCCCCACGAGCTGAGTTTATTGAATACCACAACGATATGATATTTAAAGGGTAATTGGACTATCTCCCGACCAAACGAGGATTCGGATTGGCTTGCTGAAATGTGGCAGTGCCCTGTTCTAAGCAACGTATTTGCGATAGAGTCGCGCGGGAACGGTGCTCGGGGCCGTTGCACCAGTAGCAAATTACTTATATCGAGCGATGTGATGCTGCGATTTCGGAAATGCTTGCCTGGTTGCGGCGCCGACTTCGAAAAGCTGGTTTTTATTTCCATTACAGCTGAAACAGGCCGTCAAAATTCATGGAAGATCTTTTCGATAGTAATGGATGAACTGAGGAGGTTTGTCTGGAGGGTGGATCGAGGTTCAAGATTGTTGCGCTCTGAAACGTTTCAGCTGAGGTCGGAGAGCGATCGCATGAGTCGATTTATATTTCGGCAGCGTTGCATCCATAGAAGAGAGAGGGATGCGTATTCGTTTGGCAGCGAGGGCGTGAGTGGGCGGAAACTTCGTGGCGTACAGCAATAAGGCTATACCTAAAAGCCTTTGTGTTGAACGGGTTTTCGCGGGAGCGGAGGGTGCGTGCCGCGAGGGACGGTCCGCGGCACGACCGACCCGGCGCGGCATCCGGAGCGGACGCGGATGCGGCGCGGACGGCCTCTGACGGGCGAGCATGCGACAGTGGTTGCCCTGCTGGGCGGCAATAAGCTCGAATCGAGCACGAGCGATTCTTGTCCGGGCGAAGCGTTACAATTGGATTTGTTCTGTTGCCGACTGATCTTGAAGCATGTTGGAAGAAACGGAATTATAATTATTTATTTGTCTGTATCTATCGAAATGGAGACCGAGCGCGTGGAAAACGAGAGGAACATAACGGCAGTTGACCTTTTCGCCGGCTGCGGCGGAATGTCCCTCGGCTTCGAAAAGGCTGGCGTCAATGTTGTGGCTGCCTACGACAATTGGGACGCTGCCATTGATGTCTATCGCGCTAACTTCCAGCATCCTGTTTTCAAAAGGGATCTCTCCGACGTTTCCGTATCCGAGGAAGTTGCCGGCTTCGCTCCGGATATCATCATCGGCGGGCCTCCTTGTCAGGATTTCTCGCAGGCCGGCAAGAGATCCGAGGATGGTGGGCGCGCAATCCTCTCTGTTAGATATGCCGAGATCATCGCGAGGTGCAAGCCTCGCTTCATCGTTATGGAGAACGTCCCACGCGTTCGAACGAGCAAATCCATGGAAGCGATTCGGGCCACCTTCAAAGCGCAGGGTTATGGCTTGAGTGGGCGAGTGATGGATGCAAGCCTGTGCGGGGTCCCCCAAGCTCGCAAGAGATACTTCTTGATCGGATGCCTTGGGGCGCCCGACGGGTTCCTCGACCCATATCTTGAGAAGGGCCTTTCTGACCATCAGATGACAATTCGTGAGTATCTCGGTAACGAGCTTGGAATTGATTACTACTTCAGAATTCCGCGAAGCTACACGAGGCGGGCCATCTTCAGCATCGACGAGCCCTCGGTCACTATTCGTGGTGTGGACAGGCCGATACCGCCGAACTACAAGCTTCACCCCAACGACGCGGCGGACCTCAGTCAAGCCCGGTGCTTGACTCCAAAGGAACGCAGTAGGATCCAGACTTTCCCGGAGTCTTTCAAGTTCTTTGGGAGTAAGACGGATGTCAACCAGATGGTGGGCAACGCCGTACCGGTAAACCTTGCCACCTACGTTGCACGAGCGCTACTAGAGTACAGGAGGGATGTGAGCGATGGACTGCGTTGATCTTTTCTCGGGATGCGGCGGTATGTCGCTCGGATTCCAGAATGCGGGCTTCAACATAAAGGCGGCGTTTGATAACTGGCAGGCGGCTGTCGACATCTATTCGGCAAACTTCGACCACCCGGCATTCAAATACGATCTTTACGATGCGGAAGCGGTCCCGAAAATTGAAGAGTATTCGCCGTCGATGATAATCGGTGGCCCCCCTTGCCAGGACTTCTCCATTGCGGGCGCCAGACAGCGCGGCAAAAGGGCCAATCTCACCATCCGATATGCTGAGATAGTTCGGGACGTCAGACCCGAGTGGTTCGTCATGGAGAATGTTTACAATATCGAGCGGATGGACGTCCTGCCCGAGGCGCTGGAAATATTCCGCAATGCTGGATACGGTCTCACGAGGCGCGTCCTCAACGCCAGTCTATGTGGTGTGCCTCAGATTCGCAGGCGCTTTATCCTTGTCGGTCATCTTGGTGATAAAGATGACTTTCTCGGCGAACTCTTGGATTCAAGGCTGAGCGACAAGCAGATGACCGTCAGGGATTACCTTGGCGATTCGCTCGGCACGCAATACTTCTACATGCATCCACGCAACTTCCAGCGTAGGGGCGTCTTCACGATTGACGAGCCAGCGGTAACGGTACGAGGCACCAACCGTCCGATACCGCCAGCATATAAGAGGCATCATGCCGACAAGGCTGATATTTCTGAAGGTGTGAGAGCCTTAACATACAAGGAGCGCAGCTATCTGCAAACCTTCCCCGAAGAGTTTGAGTTTGTCGGGTCCAAGACAGACATTGAGCAGGCGATTGGCAATGCCGTGCCAGTTAAGCTTGCTGAGTACGTTGCTAGATGCATAGCTGACTATGCAGCAGATTAATTGTGGTGGTTGCCATGTCCTTTGTCGATGAATGGAATTTGAGCTATCCCATTCCGAATTCTATATATAGCGAGAATACGCTATCCGTTCGCGGGAGAACAGTTGGACAAGGTGGTGCTGGACAGTACGAACTCAAAGGTTCAGGCTCTCTTGCAAACGGGGATACGCTGACTGCAGTTGACATTATCGGACACGCAATCATCTTGGAAGTAGTCGTACCCTCTACTGGGCAAGTTGTCTCCCTTGGCACGCGTTATCCCGTTGCAAAAAAAGGCGGAAAAGTACGTGTGCAAATACAAGGAGACGGGGCAAAGCGTCCAAATGTCGGCAACTTGTTTGCCGCACTGCTGTTGTTGCCAGTGACGGGCAAAGTAAACGATTCATCGCCGTTGCAAGAGGACGGTTTTGCGGAAAGGACATTCTGGATGGATGCAGCCGAAGTAAAGCCTGTGGGCGTCTCCGAAGATGCATATATCTTGGAGCTAACGAAACTCTTCTTCGCCACTGGAAGCAGATACAAAGACGGGCAGTTTTCGGGTGCGATAGATTACGACTACAAGTCGAGAATTGACGATCTTATTGCCCTTTGCAATCGCGGATGCAAGATGAGGGCTGGTAGCCTGACCACGGCATTCAAGTATTTCGCTGACGTTTACGCAGGGAAACTTGAGTTTGATTACAGCGTGGCTGAGTTCATGCGAAACCTCATAGCGAGCCAATTGATTGCCGAAGAGGGCATCGACTACGAACAAGGCGATGACGTGCTGCCCGCAATGCATCAACTAATCGACCTTGCTGCAAAGAATTCATCGAAAGCATCAAGCAGAGAGAAGAGGACTTTTCAGCTAAACAACCTTCCAGCTGAATTTAAAACCGACTTCTCCAGGCGCTACATCACGTCACTACTGGCAAAGCCCTTTGTCATCCTTGCTGGCAACAGCGGAACAGGCAAGACGCGGATTTCCAAGCGTTTTGCAAAGTACCTTGAGGTCTTGGATGAAGACGGGGAGCCAAACTGGTTGCTCGTTCCGGTCGGTGCCGACTGGACCGACAACACCAAGGTGCTGGGCTTCTTCAACCCGATTGCAGACGGCGGCAAAGGCGCGTACGAAGAGACCGGCATACTGAGACTCATCGAACGGGCCAACGCTAACCCCGAGGTTCCGTATTTCCTCATCCTCGACGAGATGAACCTGAGCCATGTCGAGCGGTATTTCTCAGACTTCCTCAGCCACATGGAGACCATCGGCGAGGATAACCTCATCGTGCTTGATGGGTACGGCGATGGCGGTGCTGGCAGGCTGCCCTATCCGCAGAACCTGTTCGTTGTCGGCACCGTGAACATCGATGAGACCACTTACATGTTTAGCCCCAAGGTGCTCGACAGGGCAAACGTCATAGAGTTCAAGCCGTCGAAGGCCGAAGTCCTCGCAGGGTTCAAAGCCATCGAGGATGCGCCGGACGTTGCCGTCGCAGCTTCCGGCGTCCCCCAGGCTTTTCTGCGTCTCGCCAAGGACATATGGGAGGGAGCCAATTACATCAGCGAAGATGATGCTAACGCCATCTTCGAGAAGTTCGGCAAGCTGTATGAAGAGCTGGAGAAATGCGGCTATGAGTTTGCCTTCCGCACCGTGCGCGAAGTGCGAATGTACGTTAATGCCGCGCACGAGCTTGACGGCGAGAACTACGAACTCGAGCGTTCTGTCGATGAGCAGATTGTCCAGAAGGTGCTGCCGAAGCTCCATGGTAACAAGCGTGAGATCGGCAATCTGCTTAAAAGCCTGAAAGACATATGCGATGGCGAGCTGAGCTCCGTTAAGATAAGCCAGATGGCAGCGAAACTCGATAACGTGCAGTATGCGAGCTTCATCTAGCCTATGGACGGCAGCATCGGCGCAATCCGCTTTGCAGCGGATGGAAGAACAATAGCCAGGCTCTACCAGAGCGGTGCGCATGACCGAGTCGATTGGGACGAGGAACAGCAGACCGGGCTAACCGGGCTGACGTGTTTCGGTCTCAAGCCGGAAGCATCCCAGAATGGCGCTGGTTCAACACCAGCCTTCGCCGTCAAGGACGGTCTTGACGGGAGTCCCACGCTTCGAATCAACGAAACCACATGTTATGTGCTCGAATACGAGCGGACCCCTGATGGTGGCCTGCATCCTCGCGCCTCGTTCCAAAACGAAGGCAAGAATATCAGGTGCGACAGAAACGGCAATAGTGTCACCTTCCAGTTCGTGAACTATCTCGGGCGTTCGAGGATTCGATTCGGCGAGGAAGCTGATGCGCCGATGCTACAGTTCGAAGTCGTCCCGCTCAAGATTGGCTATGAAGACGATTACATCGAGCTCACCGAGGAGCTTGCCGCAAGGTGCGCTGCGCTGCTCCTTGACTACTCGGGCTCCACGTCGAACGTTTACAAGCAAGCCGACGAGAATCGCGAGACGCTGCTTGAGCAGTTCGTCTTCCTGCGGCAGTTCTGCTACGAACCGAACCTCCAAGCCCTCTTCGAGGCGATAAAGAGGAACCCTGATAGGACGCTGGATCACGAGGACGAGCTGCGGTCGGTTGGGGCTGGCATGCCGTCCCGGAGGTTTTATACGAACCCCTTCTCGAACAGCCGGATGTGGACGCGCTTGAACTGCGGCGGCGATGCGGGAGGCGTCTACCTCCCCCAGATGGTCAGCGTCACGCGCAAGTACGACCTGCTCGACACGCCCGCCAATCGGTTTGTGAAATTTGCCCTGCATGAGATTGACCGGATCTGCACCTCTCTGATGACTGTCCTGGATGCCGAGAAGGGCGATACTCGGCAGACGGAGTGTTATCGCGAAGCCGCCGCGCTGCACGCCATGCTGGATACGATACTCAGCGACGCCTTCTTCGACGATGTCGGCACCCTGCAGATGATGCCTCAGAACAACCAGGTGTTGCAGAAGCGCGAGGGATACTCGCAGATCTTCTTCGCATATTCCATGCTCGATATGGCGCTGCAGCTCGACTGGAAGGGCAAGGATGACATCTACGAGGGCGAATCGAAGAATGTGGCCCTCCTCTACGAGTACTGGATCTTCTTTGAGCTGTACGACATCGTAAGGGGGATCGAGGGGTGCGAGCCGATAAGCACCGATGACCACCCATTTATCGGGACGAATCCCGACGGTGGGCTGTCAATATCCCTCAAGCAGGGCGTACGCTCCTGCCAGTCATTCCAGATTGCGCAGTGCGGCGCGAAGGTAAACCTCTACTACAACCGCACCTTCTCGCCCCGTGACTTTCATGCCACTCGTTACGAGGGTTCGTACTCGAGACCGTTCAGACCCGACTACACGCTCGCGATATTCCCGGATGCTTATACAAACGAGCGAGCCGCAGTGCAAGATGGAGCTGTTGCATTCGTCCACTTCGACGCCAAGTACCGCATCACCGACTTGACGGGGCTTGTCGGCAAGGATGTGGGCACCGAGGAGGCAGAGCGCGAGGAACTTAACGAGGAGAAGGCGGCCTCCACCACGAACACCTACAAGCGCGGTGACCTGCTGAAGATGCACACGTACAACGACGCGATACGGCGCACGGTTGGCAGCTACGTGCTTTATCCGGGGTCGGGCGAAACGGGCGAGAAGGGCCAATTCCGGCTCTTCGAGGAGATTTTGCCGGGTGTCGGCGCTTTCGCCATGAAGCCGAGCATCAGCAGGACGGCAGAGAATGCGTTGCGCGATTTCATAGAGAAGGTCATCGGCGAGAACACGGCAAGCAATACGCGGCTGAACCGGCTGAGCTACTTCACCGAAATGGTTGTGGCTGAGCCTCCAAGCGCGGGCAAGACGGATAGCGACTCCTACGGGCATGGTGGCGAATCGTTCGTGATTGGCTACATTCGAGGGGACTCTCCCGATGACTACTATCACTTTCTCGAAAGCAGCGGCAGGCTCCGCAAGGGCGGGCGCTTTCTCTTCTACTTCTATGCCATTAAGGACGGGCATGTCTACTCGCACCATAAGGATCTCTTCCGCACGTCGTGGTTCCGCTTCTATCGGAACGCCATAAGCCAGACGAACACCTACGAGATCGAGCCTGTGGCGTGTCGCATAACCTCGAATGAGCTGGTTTCGAGGGACGAGCTGGCCAACCGCCTGGCCGACCTTGGCTACGTGCGGGATCGTGGGAATCAGGGTGCCGACTTCTACTATGTCCTGTCCGTGCGGGTGGAAGATGACGCGGCAGAACCCTTAAGCCTGGGGCGCAGGGCGGTGGATGAACAGAACGGCAACGATGCGTTCAGCCCCCACTCGCCAAAGATTGTTGGGTGATCATCTGGTCATTTTCAGAGTAGCGGTAACACCTACGGGCGCGCGAGGGGCAACGCATGAGGCCAATCGTCTACAACGGGGTTGACCTGTCGGGCGTGTGCTCTGCCGAGGTCATCGAGAAAGTTGCCCTGCCCGTGGAGGCGGAGACCCTGGCGGTGCCGAGGCGTGCCGGCGCACTGCTGGTGGCGGGGCGGCTGTCCCCCAGGCTAGTGCGGGCGCGGCTGTTCATGGACACCCGCCCGCGCCTTCAGGACGATGTTCGGCGACAGGGACGACGCAGCGGCGCTGCCACGTCGCGCAGGTAGCGGAGGAGGGTTGCTCCCAATGGCCCGCGGCGTCCGCGCCCCGGTGCCACCCCGTGACCGGCGGCTTCGCTCGAAGCCGCTACATCAGGCTCGTTCCCGCTTTTCCGGGTCATATCCCTTCGTATACACGGTAAAGCTAAGGCTATCTATCGTGCCGGTGCTGTAGACGCATGCGTCGGGCGCGCTCCGTGTGCCTTGGGCGGTCGGGTCGGTCGAGACACAATCGTCCCTATCTATTCCAAGCAATGGAATGGGCTTTGCCACCTGGTCGGCGCTATTAATTTGCGCAATGATCTCCAACAACTCGTATAACTTGATAAGCCATGAGCTGTATGGGTGCTCGCCGGGTCCCTTGTGCTTCAGCGTGCACTTTGATTGCGGGCTTTCGGCGAGCTGGCTCAAGCGTTCAAAAAGCGCCGGGTACTCGGCTTCGGGAAACTCGACTTGTACATACTGTATGCCATTGAGGATGAATCCGTACCACAGTACGGGGTATGGAAAACCGTTCCTATCTGGTCGCCTGATTTTTGTCCTGCAATTGGGCTGGTTGACGATAGACAGCCATGCCGCATAGAGCTCGTCGGAAATTAGGTCGCTCGCTTGGTATGTTGGGCCAAGACCATCGAGAACAAAATTGCCAAGGCTGTCAAAATAGTGGGCACAATCCGTTAAACCCTTTTCGTATGCCGTGTCGGCTTTTCTCCGTATATTGAGTGCGACGTCGCGGGGTGATTTGCGACCAAGATGTTTTTTGGCGTTGTGCCGCGGGTTGCAATAGAGCTTGGTCGCCGCGTTATATCGATCGCAGTACTTGCTGTTAGGGCCGGTCGGAAAAAAGAGCGAACCACAGGTTTGGCATGTTATCGGCATAATGCCGCACAGCAGCAGCTCGTGGAGGATGCGGGCATAAAGGCTTGCAAAGGAACATTCCTCTTCGGTGAAGTAAAGCTCTCCTGCCTTTGCAATAACAGCTTGAAGCCTTACGAGCCTATTGAGGTTTTCCTGGTCGTTAAGCTCTGCATACGTATGGAAGTCTCCATTTGCGTAGATTTGGTTCTCGCGCATAGCCTCGAGATAGTTCTTGCGAAACGCCTGCATAAAGGGGGCGCTATTCATGCGTTTTATATCGCTCAAATGTTCTTCGAGCTTTTGAGCCGTTTCGTTTCCGGGCAAGTGCTTTTTGGCTGCGTATGCAAAAGCGTCGCCAAAGCGGATGATTGCCGGCAGCTGATTATCGAATAATCGAAATTGTCGCGGGTCGCTTGTTTTGATGGCGGCTGGGAAAAACTCTTCGTTTTGCGCGAGCAGGCTAGGTGCCTCGGTGTTTTTAAGCAGCGGGGCAAGCTCCAGACATTCCTGATAAAAAACAATGAGAAGCGCTCGAAAGAGATCGGTATTGGTGCAAACGCAAGCTGTTTCTATCTGCGAGTTGACCTTTGGATAGTTGTCTCTTGGATTGTCGCGTTTATACGGCACCGGTTCTGTTAGCCCGGTCTTGCCGTTGGTAGTTGTAATGTCCATGTCGTTCGACACGAGCTTGAGATAGGAGCTGAAGAGGGACGCCATTTCTTGCTTATTGAGTTGGGCCGATGTCGTGATCACCGCGCGGTACAGGCGGTTGATTTCGTTGCACTCAATAGCGTTGTTGTTCATCCAGCAGCTGTAATAGCGATAGTCGGGAATCGCTGTGATGTTCATGACACACTGCCTGCAGACATTTTCAAGGAGATATCTGGCCATGCCGGAAATCTCTCCGTGTGCATGGCTTGTAATGGCTTTGTCGAATATCGGAGCAAAGAAATCGAGGTCGCGTTCCTTTTGTTTTTGAAGGTTGATAGCGATTTCAGCTTCGTTCAATTCTGCTTGGGTGGGCTCTTGGTCGGGATCGTCTGGATCGAGCCAGTCGTCATGGTCTGGCTCGGCTGCGCAGTCCATCGAGGTGTGTTGCGCAGGGTGAGGAGCAGCAGGGGGCTGGCGCATGGCGTTCTGCAGGTCGATATAAAAGCGACGGTTTGCTCGTTCACGAAAATGGGACGCAATCTCGTTGAAAAGCGAGCTTAAGTCGACGCGCAATAGGTCGTTGGCTATGGAGACGAGACTCCATGCGCTTGCATTGCCGGATGTGTTTCCGTCGCCGGCACAATCAATCTCCGGCGTCCTGTTAAGAAGTAGCATACGGGGATTGACAGGGGAGCGAAGAAAGCCAGCCTCAAAACCCCAGTTAAATGCTTCTTTTTCGGACTTAAGCATTGATGCTCCAAACAGCCAAAATTTAAAACGCGATAAAAGTCATATTACGCGGCTGTTTGCGGCTGTTCAATGGAGTCAAGCGAAAAGGGTTAAAACCAGGGAGGCCGTTATGTCCGATCGCATCAAACTCAACGAAGGAAACATTGATGTATGCGAGCGCGAGGTTATCGCTCTTCGCGAGATTATCGCCGCCGCCATGGGTCGCTTGCATCAGATGCGCAGGCAGTGCGAGCGAGGCTACGCGTCTTCGGAGGATTTCGAGAATGCGTTGGATGTTTACGGAGTGATCCGTGGGCGAGTCGATGAGCTTGACCAGCTTGGTTTCGAGTTCAGATGGTCGTCAGTTCCCGATGCAGGGATCGATGAGTGCGTCGGGCTCGAATGGATTGAGGACGACAACTCTCCACGAGATCGCGGTTTCGATATCGCTTGTTAGTGTGTCCGCACGACTTGGTATCAATGGGGGCGAACAATCTCTAATCGGAGCCGACTAGAGGCTGCATCCTAGTTGCCGGCGATTCCGGTTTGATTTCTGTTGAAAGGAAAATCATGAACACTTCTATTCAAATTTCGTCCAGCGCCGTTGAGTCTGCGCCCCGCACCGCCAGAGGCGAGGTCGTCAAACTCGTGCAGGGCGCGCTGCTCGTTGCCGTTGCCGCGGTTGCCGCTGCCGGCACCGCCTCCGTCGCCGCCCCGTTTTGCGTCTGGAAGGGCGAGGTCGCGCTGTTCCTGAACGAGTCGTTCCATGCTGCCTTCTCCATCTCCGCGATTGCGGAGTACGCGTCGGCTGTGCCCGGGTCCGATTGGGCGTCGCTGCTCGTGGCCGCGCTCATCGCGGCCTACCCTGCCTACCATGCCGCCTGGCGCGTTCGCGAGGGCCTTGGACTCAGCTGCGAGGCTCCGGTGTTCAGCGGGCGCGTGTCGCGCTCTCTCGCCGCGCTGAGCGCCTGCCTGCTGCTGGCGATGCTGTTCATGGGCTATGGAACGAGTTGGCTCATCAACGGCAGCGCGATGGGTGACCAGAGCCTTGTTGAGTCGGGGCACAATGTATGGGCCGTTTCCATCATGATCATGCTGGGCTGCGCCCTGATGTGCCTGTTCAAGTGGTTCCTTGCCAAGGGCCCCGGACGCAATTTCGGCAGCGGCTTCGCTATCGAGCTTGTCCGCCTCGCCGACGTCCTGCTGAAGCGCGCGAGCTCGAACCTGGTGTTGTGCTACGTGGCCGAACTGCTTGCCTGCCTGCTGGCACTGACCTTCATTGCCGTGGCCTATGTCGTCGTAAGCGTGGCCATCGTGCTCGCGCTCGGAGCCGTCGCCTTGGCGGTGTGCCTTGCCGGGATTCCCGTTATCCTTGCTGCCTCGTGGCGCAGGTAGCGGGGCGACCATGCAAGTTCTTGTCACGACGTGAGAAAAACATGCAAGAATCGCAAGCTCTTTTCACGCGATGAGAAAAACTTGCAGATTGGCGCGATGGTGACAACTCTCCGCGTGAGCGCGGGTTCGATATTGCTTGTTAATGTGTCCGAACGGTTGATTGGAGACAAAATGTATCCGGACTATGAGCGTAACAACTATCCCATGAGCATTACGGATGAGGATGGTCCGTTCCTGGTCATGGAGGCGGAGCTGTTTTACAACGATGAGCTGAACGATGAGTTCAAGAAGAGCAGGGCGCGCCATTACTATTCTTGCGCAAGTGCTGCTACGGCACTTTTTTACTGCAAATCGCTTGCAGACAAGGACGACAATCCCTGGTATGTAAGCTGGGAAAAGGCGGTCGAGCAGTATCCGCTGGAGAAGCGCGAGAGCGCAACGATGCTCTATTGGGTTGAGCCGACCGATCCGTTAACGGCCCTCGATGCCCGCTACCCCCAATACGACCTTGAGCCATATGTAAGTAAGGCCATCCGCGTCGCCAGTTCATATTTGGTGGAACTCGACGATAGTGCGTATTCGATTGATCAGCTGGATGTTGAGGATGTCGACAACTTGCTTACTGCTGCCTGGTTTTTGATCCAGAAACTCCAGGAGGGCGGTTGCATGCATGACCCAGATGCACTGGATAAGATCGAAGACGCTACGTATGACGCCTATACAGCGGTCAAAAATTTGATTGAGGACGAAGAGGCGGCCAGGGCCAGTTCGAAGTCTGATGAGAATCTCTAGCCGCTGCATTGAACGGCGCGCCTGATCGGCAGGCTGTCGGCAAAAGTTCAGACAGCTTGCCGATCCCAGTCGCTACATCGTTTCCTTACTCGCGGCGTAATGTTCCGCCTGCTTAAGGGCGTCCTCGTAGGCGCGCTGCTTTGCTTCGTACTCTAGCGCGTAGCGCTCCTGCTCCGCTCGCCCGGGAACAGGCACGGTCATGCTTCGCAGGTCCATTGGGGCAAGTTGCACAAGCGCGTCTCCGTGCGAGGTGTCCGCCAGTTTCTTCTGCCCCTCATCGGACGACAGGTATGCCAGGACAAACTGGGCAAGCAGCTCGTCCTCAAAGGTAGCGCAGAACATGGCGTCGCAGGGGACAATGCTCTCAAACAAAAGACCGCGCTCCACGGGGCGCTCAGAACCGACAGAAAAGTGGCCTGGCGTGATGAGGGCAAGCTTGAATGGAGGCCCGACGCGTGATATGAGAAGGCTCGCCTCGCGGGCGTCGATCGGTTTGGCCTTCCGAAAATCTTCGTAGTCTACACGGCTTACATCGTAGATATCTGTATCGGGGACACGCTCAAGTACATCTTCTGCGGCAATGATTGCGCCATCATGAAGATGCTTTAGCGACAGGTAGTAGCAGTCGTGCTGTTGGTAACTGTCTGTCGGATCTGATTCGGGCAGTTTGGTTACAACGCTGCGGGCGGTGCCGCGGTAGATTGGCGCTAGCGACCCAAGGGGGATGAACATTCTCTCGTCGAACGATCCGCTCTTTGTATTGGGTAATAGGGGATAGATGCCGTTGCCCTGATCCTCGAGCCGATGCCAATAGACTGGATTCTTTTGATCGCCGTAGGCTCGGTCGACGGAATCGAGGAGCTGGTGCAGAATCTCATCGGTCATTTGCTTGTCGTCAAAGCTCCTGCCGTCAAAAAGGAAATACGGATCATTGGGCTCGCCGTCGCCAATAAAGAGCAGCGCGCGACCCTCGGCCTTTTTGGCAATGGTGTTGGGAAGAAGCACAATGCTCTTTAGCAGGCCGAGGTCACAAAGAAGGCGACGTCCATCTACGGCTCGCGCCAGATTGAACAGACGGTCAGAAATCTGAATGACGGCCGTAGCGTGGGGCCGTGAGCAGGCAATGGATGCCGCAAGAAAGATGTAGTACCACTCAGTGACCGAAAGCAGATCGGGGATGCCTGCGCTGCGTTGCAGCTGCTTCGAGCGCGTTCTGAGGAAATCCAGGACTCGCGCATTTGCCGCATCGATAGATGCCGGGAATTGGGATAGCGGTCGTAGCTCGGGGGGCCTGCAGTAAATGAGTGCTGATTCGTACGTGTGAGAGGCTGCGTCCTGCTCGTAGTCGTATAAAAAGATATTCTCCTCGATGGCAGTAAACGTCGACGTCGGGACTTTGACTCGGTTTTTGCAAACGCAAGCGGGCACATAATCCCATTCGTCGGTTGCTTCGTTGTAAACGCGGTCCTCAAACTCAAACGAGGCGGCCGAAGGTCGCTTGAGGTCAATCCCCAAAACAGACCACGAGGGGCCATCGACGTGCTCGCTCGAAAACTCAAAATCGCGACAGCACAGTTCAATGAGCCTTTTCGTTCTCGACGAAGGCTGATATTTCTCGACCATATGAGACACAAGATCCGATAGATATCGGCTCATATATGGCTTGAGATCTTCGTTTAAGCGAAGAGTTGCAAATTCTGCTTTAGTTTTGAGCATGCGCACCTCCTGCATATTCCCTATATTGCGCGGTTCGCTGACTGGCCCGTCGCGGCTCAATTGCCTTCAGTCTACAAGAAGAGCAGTTGCGGCGTTTTTCAGACGGGGCACTCAAATGAAAAAGAAAAAAATCGAATGGTGCGTATGAGGCCGTACGCATTGGGTAATATTTCGCTAGATACTAACACTAAGAGATTTGCATATCTCCTAGTTGTATCAAGCTACAGTGGATAAACCAACTAGTTGTTTCAGCAACGAAAGGCCAGCTAATGAACGTATACGACACGTATAGGATCGAGCCAGACGCTCTCAAGAAGCCAACAACAGTGAATATTTTCGGCATGATTCTGCAAACCCTCTTTGCGGTTGTGCTGTACGTTGTCGCCGTCGACATGATGTGCTTGCTGACGACGTGGCTCGGCGGCTTTATGTTCGAGATTGGCGAGGGCAACACGGTGATTCCGCTCCATTCGTGGCGCCTGGTGGCGTTTAGGGCGTACTGGGTTGTGCTGGGCGTGGCGGTCGTTGCGGCGCTTGCCCACAAATGGATTGTGCTGTTAACGGGAGAGCGCGAATCCGACATGTGCGAGCTGCTCGGTGCAATTGAGGGTGCGGGCGCATTTGCATCCGTCGTCTGCGCGATCGTCTGTTTGCTGGGCTGTGCCGCCGCATTTGATTGGTGGGCTGGCGTTACCGGAAAGATGGCTTCGGATTCCCGCGCCAATGATTATCTGCTTTGGGCTGTTGTCTTAACAGTCGGAACGATTGTCGAGTGGCGAATTGTCGAAGGAGTTCTCAAGGCTTTATTCCCTCATGAGTGCTTGTTCCACGGGCTTCGCTTTGCATCCGTCTGCGTGGTTACTCCTCTGCTTGCGCTTGTACCCACCACGCTGGCCATCATCGTGTGCGCGCTGGTGGTGGGCCTTTTTGCCGGGATTCTGTTTGCATCGCTTGCGATCCCCGTGGTTATCGCGGTTATTGGCATTGCCATCGCTATGAGTCGCTAACCCACAACGCAATCCAAATATCTCGCATAAAGAAAGGAACGACCATGTCGGTATTCTCTGACGCTCAAAAGCTTTTGCTGCTTGCCGTACTTACCGCTCTTATGGCTGGTGCCCTGATGTACGAAGTGTTGCATCCCACACTGTTTCCGCTGCTCAAGCAGGGCATTTTGCAGCTGCTCTACCACATTCCGGTCTTTACCCAGCCGGGCAACGTGATCTATCTGGAGTCGGCGACATCGCTGGCACTGTAGGAGTTTATGGGCTCGGGGCCACGTCATAGGTAAGAAAACCAATATAGAAAGGAAAACACCCATGGCTCAGAAGCAGTATCGAAACATCGATCGCTACCGGGACCTGCTCACTCGAATTGCGCCCTCGCGTCTGGTGGAGCAGACGCGTCAGAGTGTTATTGGCCACGAAGGAAGCTTGGAGGCCTTTGTGACGGCGCTGAGCTTTGAGGTCAACCGCTGCGTGATGTTGGCACGCGGCGCCGATCCGCGCGACGTTCTTTCGCCCGCCGCCATTTTGGTGATGGGTTCCACTGGTACGGGAAAGACCCACACCATCAAGGCCGTGGCAGATGCCGCAGGGCTCAAGCTGTTCGTGTTCGATGTCTCCACCATGACGGGCGAGGGCTGGCGCGGTGCCAGCATGATCAACTGCCTATCGCAGGTCGCGGACTATCAGGCTGCGAATCCCGGTGAAATTTGTTTGGTGCTCTTTGACGAGTTTGACAAGGCGGTTCGTGTCGAACCCGATGGGGGAGAAGTTGCATCGAGTTTTAGTCCATCGCAGTCGTTCCTTAAGCTTTTGGAAGGCGGGGAGATGCCGTTCGAATGTGATACCTCCAAGAGTGCGGCTATTAAGACGCTCAACCTCGATCAGGTTGTCTGCATTTTGGGCGGCGCCTTTATGGGCTTGGACGCTCTGGTGCGCAAGCGCCTGGGTGACAAGTCTGGCACCACGGTCGGCTTCGGATCCTCGTATGCCGCCGTGCGCACCGCCGCAAAATCGGCAAACGAGCTGCGAGACAGTGCGACCATCGAGGATGTTGAGACTTGGGGTATTATGTCCGAGCTGTGCGGGCGCATTGGCTCGGTGATTAACTTTAACGCCTTGAGCGTGGACGATCTGGTCCAGATTGCGTATGAACAGTACCTACCCAAGCACAACAATATGATGGGAAATGGCGCCAAGATGGAGCTGACGGCAGATGCTGCTCGCCTTGCGGCGAAGCGCGCGGTTAAGGAAGGTGCCGGCGCGCGCGGCATGCTCCGTCAGCTGCGTCCCCTTATGATGTACGCCTGGAGGGACATGCGGGAAGATACCTATATTTCCCGTGCGACCTTGGTCGTGAGCGACGGGGAACTTGCGGTTGCGTACGAGCGCTCTCATGAGCCGCGGGGTTTTTGCAGGAAGAGATGGGGGAGAATTCGCCCTTTCTGAACGGGAGGGAGATTGAAGCCCTGGCGCTGGTGAACAGCTGGATGGAGCATGAGGACAAGGACGAGCATAGGCCGTATCAGCCCGAGCTTGCTTGGCTGGCGGATTTGATGGACGGCTCGGCGCTCGACAAGATCGTGCAGGGCGGCAAAGCATTCGATCTTGCTGGGGTCTTGTTGCGCGGCGTTCCGTTTGATGGGCCGGAGCGCATTGCCGCCCACGAGCTGCTTAAGGCGTGCGCCTGCTACAACGACGTGCTCTATGCCGATCAGGACAAGTATCGCAACCTTGCCCAGGTGCTTATGCTCACCAAATTGGTGTACAAAAAATCGCCCGATTGCTTGCTGAGCCCGCTCGATGTGGTTATGAACGGCACGACTACGGGCAACGGTTTTCAGGGTCTTGGCGAGTGGGTCGATGCCATGAGCAGGTCCGAAAAGCCTTCGTTGGAAAAGTGGCAGTACCTGGCGGCCGGGGAGGCCCTGCGGATTTACGACCACTTTAGCAAGCGCCCCGACCAGGTTAAGGAGCTTGCCGCCAAGGTGTCCCTGATGCGTGTCGCCCTTGCAGTGATGGACGTTGAGGAGCGTGAGGCATTGGAGTGCGATCTTAAGAAGCTGCTCGCTTCGTGCGAGTAATCGCCGACTGTTTCTCTTTCTTTTCTTTCCCTTTCTCGGCGGCATAGACGCCGCCACCTCAACCACCTCGCGTGAGTTTTTGTCCGCACGGGATGGTATTCAACACATGCAACAACTAAATCGGAGGTTTGACCATGGCTACGTGGGAACTCAACTGTCAATCGATGCTGTCGTCTGCGGGCGACAAGGAGCTTGCTCCCTATCTTGCACGTCAAAAGGCGATGCGCGAGTTTTTTGAGCGTGCGCTGTTTGTTCCCCAGGATCAGGACGGCGCTAAGGACCAGGACAACAACGGCCTGTACTTTTTGGGCGCCACGACGGGCTCGGGCAAAAACTACACGGCCGAGCAGGTCACGGCCGACCTGATTGCCGGCGGCTGGGATGAGTCGGGCTGTTTTAACAAGTGTCCCGGCCGCCGTACCTTGGTGTTTGTTGTTCCGGGTAAAGACAATCGCGACAACTATGTTGCAAGCGTGCGTGAATTGTTGGCTGGCCAGGGCATGAGTTGTGATGAAGCGGCACGCATGGTGTTCGATCTTCCGCGCGCGGGCGAGAACATTCTGAATTGGATTGAGGCCACCCGCGGCAAGGGTGCCGTGGGCGTGCGCGAAATCTCGTGTCCCATCGAAGCAGATGACGAGAGCTCTCATCGCGTCATTAAGCGAGCATGGCGTAACACTATGGAGGTTGCCGATAACCTTCTGCACATTCTTGATACAAAGAAAAGTCTGGGAAACGTTGTCGATTGTCTGACCCCCAGCCTGTGGGACAAGCTGTCGTTAGCCGATGCGAGCCTGCGTTGGGCAGTGAGTTGTGAACTCAAGAACATTACGCGAGGCATGGAGGTAATCCCTCAGATTTGGCCATCTGCGCTGCTCAACGACGAGAGCATGCCACATGTGATTGCCCTTACACCCCAAAAGCTCGTCAACAGAATCGATACGGTGACCGGTCCGGGCGTTGTGCTCTTTAACGCGGCGGCTGCAGAGAAGTGCCTATTCATCTTTGACGAAATCGACCACATGAAGGCTGACATGCTGTCGACGCTGACGGACGACCCCGTGACGTTTCAGCCGGATGAGGCGCTGCGCATCCTTGATCGTCATTTTAACGGCGGCGTGGTGGACCCCTTGCTGTTGGGAAATCGAGATCAATGGATGGCGGTCTACACACACGCTTCTACGTCGGGCGATCACAAGGGGTCGAATGCCGAGAGGAACAGGGTTTCGCGAGCGAGCGTAGAGGAAGCTGCCGAAGGAATCGCCAAGGATGCCGAGAATATTCAAAAGGCACTCGCCTCCTGCATTAAGGAAATGAAACTGCGCCCGCCTTTTGCGCTGTCTGACGAGGCAAAAGACGAGCAGCTTGCCGGTCGTCGTCTGTTTGGCAGTGATGATGTCTCGGTGGGCGATAACTCGGTAAACCCGTTGTGCTACAAGCTCAATGAGGACGGTACCCGCAATATGATTACGGCTCATGGGGCGAATGGACAGCAAACCGTTAACAAGGCGGTTCGTCGTGCGCGCGGCGTCGTTAGGATGGTAGTAGGTCACCTTGCCATCTGCGCCAGCCTTATGGATAGCCTGTATTACGGCAGCATTTCGTACAAGGACGATCTTTCGCGCAAGAACATCATCGATGCGCTGGGCATTAGGAACGACCAAACCAGTGAGAAATGCTTTTGGAATGCGTTGATGATGGCGCTGTTCTTTAAGAACCGTAAGAACGACGATATTGATGCAGCCGATGACTCGATGTATGCGCATGGCGTTGACTACCTAGTAATGGAAACCACACTAGACCATATGTTAACCACGTACCTAACCAGTCATGGCATTGAGCGCATGCCCGAGGCATACTTGGCCTCCATTGCTGCCAAAGCGCCCTGTGTGTGCATGAGCGCAACATGGAGCGCGCCGACCGTAAAGAACTTTAACCTGGATTACCTCGATGAGGTTCACGGCGTGGTTCGCAAGGATATGTGGATCGGCGAGCTCAACCAAGAGATCGTACGACAGACCAAGCTGTTTAACAAACGGGCGGCAAAGACGTACGACATTGACGTTGCTTGGGTTGACGAGGACAAGAATCTTGCCGGTATGGCTGCGTTGGCCGGCGGCGCTTTTGGCGGCGCAATCGTATCGCCCGACGAGACGTACGGGTGCGCGATGGAGTTCTTTGGCGGAATTGGCGTGAGTGAAGGTCTTGCGGTGCGTCTGCGCCGAAAGGTTGCCGATAGGGTGGGCACGAGCGATGCCAAAAGCATCGAGTTTGAGCTGGAACGCCTGAGTAAAGCGCTCGTTGCCGTGAGCGCCTGGGCGCGCGGCGTCGCGCGCAACGAACAGCAGGCGGGTGCCGTTTTTACCACCCGTCACATGGGAAACCATGGCGACTTTAATAGTTTGGCGCTGGATCTTGGCCGAGAAATCGTTGCCGAACTGGTGATTCGGAACGTTAAGCGTCCCGAGGCGTCGTACGAGGAGTCGCTCGCGGAGGCCAAGGATATGGTGCCGTGCTTTAACGCTGCAGAATGGGATACCGGCTGGGACGATACTCAAAAGCGCCTCGAGATGGGCCAACCAACCCTGATGTTCATCAATTTGTCGGTGGGCGGTTTTTCAAAAAATCTCAAATACAAGGTTCCGGAGAGCCTGTGCCGTATGGTGCGACAGGTTGATTGCGGCTTTGAGAGCATCGACTGCCGTCCCAAGATGGATCTTGACTTTCTGTACATTGAGTCGCCCACAAGTCGCTTGACCTGGGGTGTTGAGGTTGACTCAACGAAGTTTGTCCAGCAGGCGCTGCTCGGTGTGATCGAGCAAGAGGAGCTGGTGGCGCGCGGAGAGGTCCCGTTTACTCAAAAGCGCCGCAACGTACGACTGTTGCTGTCCGGAGCCAAGCAGAGTCTGCCAGTTCGCGACACCCTCTCGTATCAGGTCGAAGGTGCCCGCATTGTGGCGCAGGCGGTGGGTCGCTTGATGCGTACGAGCGTAAAGATGCCGCACGTGCAGGTGATGCTCGATCGCAAAATCGCCGGCGATTGCGACTTTTCGTTCCTGCACGATTTGCCGATGGGCTACGAGCTGGAGCAGGTGGTTGGCGCCTGCGCGGCCGTCAACAATCACATGGCGGACAAGAAGCAGCACGCTGCTAACAAACAGCAGAACCTTGCTGCCTTTAGGAACAACCTGGCGAAAGAGAAGCACGAAAAGCTGGCATGGAAGGTTACCTCCCTCGATGCGCGCGAGGAAGATCTGGCCGCCTTCGATGGCGAGCGCGACTTTTATCTGCATCATTTTTGCCTGCCGTGGGAGGACCTCGCAAGCTATCCTGCGCGCAAAAGCACCGCACTGCACATGCCGTTTGCCGCGAGTGGCTATGCGTATGCGCAGGGCGGAGCGTGTAAGGTGCCGCATTTTGAGTTTCCCAGCTATGAGGGTGAACCTGTCGAGCAGATTGCTGCCCGCCTGGAGGAGCGCTGCCGCTATAACGAGGGCCTTGAGGGCGCGAAGGTTCGCCAGGTAAGCCAGGCGGCGGCCCGCGTGCCCGAGTTGCTGTCGATTCGGGAGGTGCGCGAGCGTTGGTCGCACGACGGGGTGCCTGCGGCGCTGCAGCCGGCGGCGACGGCGCACATGACGCCCTATATGTTCCAGGCGGTGTACCTGGGGGGACTGGGAGAGTCTGCTGGTAGGGCCGTCTTCGAGGCGTATTATGACGGCCGCTATTCGCTTGCTCGTGGCGATGCGGCCCATGCCGAGACGGGCGGCGATTTTGAGGTGCTCGATGCCGCTGGCAACAAGACCGGGGTGTGGATCGATTTTAAGCACTATCGCATCGGCACCTACGAGGCCTACAGGCGCAGCGGCGGCGAGACTACGGATGCCGAGTGCTTTAAGGCAAAGGCTCAAAAGGTTGGGGCAAAGCGCCTGCTGATCGTGAATGTTTTGGCCGATGAGGCGGCGCTGGAGCTTCGTCAAAAGCCAATCGATGACGTGGGAATGGTCTACTCCTTCCCCTATATGGCAGCTGATGGAGCAATCAGTCTGGAGATGATGGAGGCGATCGGCCGTGCAATCGAAGCATAACCAGCCGTGTGGCCTGGGAGACATCGCTGTGTCCGAGCTTGTGTTGCAGCTCGATGCCGCGGCTGCCGAGAAGCGCTACTCGGTCTTTTGGTGCAACGTTGGCGATGCAGGCAAGCATGCCGTGGCGGACTTTATGGCCGATGTGTGCCAGACGGGCAAGGTCGTGGCGCTCACCCAGCTCGAGGACAACCGCGTCTTTCTGATGGTCAAGGCGGGCGCGCAGACGGGCGACCTTAACGCCCCGCTCGCCCATGAGCAAATGGTTCCGATTAAAACTCATTGGGACGAGCTGGAAGATTGCGTCGTGTTGCGCCTGCTATTCAACTCTTGCTCGCAGTTTGAGGGGGTCGAGGACGAGATTCCCAATGACACGGGACACCTGTATGTCATTAGTGCCAAGGGCGACCGCCGCGACGCCATTGAGGAAGCAGGAACGGGCCCTGCCAAGATTGAGACGGTCGAGACTGTTATCAACGAGGACTGCACCTTTGAACTTAAGATCCGAACGTTTGCCAAGCGGCGGGTGCTCATCGGTCGTGCGGCAGGCGACAAGCTGGAACTCGAGAAGATCAACAGCCAGGTGGGTTACAGGCTGTCGCCTGTGGCTACGGTGGTGCTGGCTCACGGACAAAGCGATGAGTATATCCTGCGCCGTGCCAAGGGCGATAAGCCGTCCAAACGCCGTGACCTTACGTTTTCTGCCCAGGCGGAAAAGGTCGCCTATACCAAGAAGGGAATCCTGTACCGAGAGCTGCAGATTCTTGAGCGTCGGTACAGCGATTTTGCCCAGATATCGCTCAGGGAGTATCCGCGCAAGAGCTTCTACGAGGTTCTGAAAAGCGACCGATACGCCCATGTGGTTGCGGAGCGTTCGTTGGGGCGGCGGGTTGTGGTTTCGTTCGCGGGTGACGGGCTTGATAGGGTAGCGCGCCAGTTGGCCGATCGGCTCAACGATTCCTCGTGGGGCGTGCGCGCGTCGTATGGCGGCAGGGCTGTTGATCCGCTGGCGTGGAATATCGTTGTGGTAGCCAACGAGGTCGCCGAGGACGATGGCTATGCTCTGCACGCTGGCGTGGTGGAGCAGCATGTGACGCCGGATGTGTGCGAGCCGCTGGTTAAGGCGATGCCGAATACAAAGGTACGGGGCGCACAGGAGGGAATCCTGGGAGCCATGCTCAAAGAGCTGCTGGTAAAGCAGAACGTCGTCGACGGACGGATGCAGGCGTTTGACCTTGGCTCTTTTGGCGTTGAGTCGGTGACGGTCTGCGGCGTGGTCAATGTTCCGCGTAAAGAGGAAGACAAGATTGAGCTGGATGCGCGCCTTGCAACGCTAACGATTGGTGCTGACGGGGCCATGGACTACACCTCGCATTCCATCGAGGATGGTCCCGTGGACGAGATAGAGCTTGAGCTGTTGACGGCCGACGGCAAGCTCGACAAGGATGCCTATATCTTTGACGTGCGGGCAGGTGGACAGTCTATGCTCGCGCGCGTGCGCGATACGGGCTTGACGACCTTCTCTAACAACTTTGCGACCTTGGTGCGCGATTACCAGCTTACGGGCAAAGCGGGCCGTAAGAAGGAGTTTTTCGAAAGCTACAACTCGCCCTATTACGGCATTGGAACGTTTGAACGTGCAGGGATGACCTGCTACTTTGTGGGCGTCAACAACGGCACCAAGGAGGACCTGGCGACGGCGATTCATGTGCGCTCGATTGAGGTGCTCGAAGGCGACGATCTGTCCGAGCTGCTGGTTCAGCTGGTCAATGTGGGGCTTTCGCGCCACGGAGCTCCCTCCAGGTGGCCGATTCCGGTGAAGTATCTCAACGAATGTGCCGCGCGTGAGGGCGCGGCGGGGGAGCCTGGTATTTGCTCGTGAGGAAACAGAGGAAACAGATTAGCTATAAGCGCTAGAATAATAAAAATGTTCTTGCAACATGCAAGCAGAGCGCATATACTACAGTCATAGCGTATGAGATGGGGTCTCTAAAAGAGGCCAAGCACAGCAATTTGAGTTTATGTGGACGGGACTTGAGCATGAGCACCAGCAATTTCTCCTTTAACAACGGCAATATCGATTTCATTAATCTCGAGACCATTTATGGCCGTACTGACCGTTCTCGCACAGAGAACTGGCCTGTATGCCTAGGTGAAGAGGCGCCAAGTGGCGAAGATCTCGAGTATTTGGATGAGATTGAGCGCGAGCGGAACTATGAGTTTGGCTTTTGCGAATGCCAGGTTCGCCGCGATTCAAATCGCTCAATTTAATTACCCCGTTATCACCTCTTTTTAATGGGGCAAGTTGGATCGACTATCTGTGTCAAACAACGGCTCACCGTGGGAAGGAATCGACAATGAGCAAGAATATGAACAAGGACATGGACGGCAAGGCTTTGGGTAAGGCCAAGGCGGCTGGACGCGTGGTGACGGTTGCTGCGGCGACGATTGCCATGACGGGCGGCTCGATGCTGTCGCCCCTGGTCGCGGTGGCACAGGATGCGGATGGCGTTGGCGCCACGGGTGCAACGGCTGCGGTGATGTCGCCGCTGACGAGTACTGCGGCCGCCGGTACTGGCGCGGGTGCCGTGTCTGCAGCGCAAAAGGTCGCCGACCTGCAGGCTGCAGTTGATGCGGCGCGCGCTAAAGCTGCTACCGCCAAGGCCGATCTGGAAGCGGCTGCCGCTCCCTACGATGCTGCCGCCGTCAACCAGCAGCAGGCGCGGGGCGCCTATGACGCGGCCCGCGGTGCGAGCGATAGCGCGGCCTCCGCTGCTTCGGCCGAGCTGGAAAAGCAGCTGGGCGCTGCGCAGGACAAGGCCGATCAGGATGTCAAGGCGTTTGAGGACGCTCAGGCTGCGCTCGATGCTGCCAAGAAGGAGCTGGCGGACAAGGATGAAGCCCTGACTGCTGCCCAGAGGGCATCCCGTGATGCCCAGTCTGCGCTTGAGGCCGCACAGGCTGCTGCATCCGATGCTACGCCCGAGGCTGTAGCTGCCGCCCAGGCTGCCGCAGGGCAGGCTGCGAGTGACCTGGAACAGGCGAAGCAGCAGGTCGTTGATGCGCAGGCCAAGCTCTCGGATGCTCAAGACGCTGCCACTGCCGCCGCTGCCAAGCAGCAGGACGCGCAGGGCAAGCTTTCGGCAGCTCAGCAGGCAAAGGCCGCGGCAGATGCGGACGTGGATGCCGCGCAGACGAGCTATGACGCGGCCAAGGCCGATCTGGATCGAGCCGAGCAGGGCGCCGCGGGCCCGGAGTACGAGGCCGCCAAGGCAAAGGTGGCTGCTGCGTCCGAAGCGCTGACGGCCGCCAAGGCCGCGCAGTCGAAGTGCGAGAGCGAGCTTGCTGCCGCTGAGCAGGACGTTGCCGCCGCCGAGGGCGAGGTTCAGACTGCTCAGCAGGCAGTTGCCGATCAGCAGCAGGCCGCTGCCGATGCCCAGTCAAAGCTGGATGCCGCCGCTGCTGCCAAGACCGCTGCCGACGCCGCTCTTGACCAGGCCAAGACCGATCATGCCAGTGCGCTCACGGAGCTGGCCGATGCCCAGGCCAAGCTTTCGGCGGCCAAGGACGAGAAAGACGCTGCCGACAAGGCGCTCGATCAGGCGAAGGCCCAAAAGCAGCAGGCCGACCAGGCTGTGGCTCAGGCCCAGGCAAAGCTCGATGCCGCTCAGGCAACGGCGAATGCATCGGCGGAGAACTACCGCCAGGGTGCCATCGCATTCTTTAAGAGTGTGGGTGCCGACGATGCGGCGGATATCATCCTCAACTGCAAACTCGCTGGCTACAACAAGGTGGGCGAGGAAGTCGACGCGACGAGCCTGACCAATATGAAGCAGGCGGTTGTGTGGCTCAGAGCGTGCAACGAGTATCGCGCAAGCGTTGGCCTAGGCGAGCTCAAGGTGACATATGCCATGATGGCGACCGCCATCGCCGACGCGAACTTCTCCGATACGAAGGTCGCGCACGCTCAGCAGTTTAACGTGGGCGAGAATGTGGCGTGGAACTACGGAAGCAATCCGTTTAAGCAGTGGGTCGATCAGGAGAAGGCCATCTTTGATGCTGCCGCCGCCTCGCTGGGCGCGTCGGGCCTTACGGGAAAGGCCGCTTACGATTTCTATACAGCGCATAGCTCCCAGATTGATAACTACGCCGCACTGCACGGTGGACCAAACCCTTCGGTCGGACATTACATCAACGTGATCAACCCCGATTACACCGTGACGGGCATGGGCGTTTGCACGCGAGGGACGCTGTACGGGAGTACACAGGCGCAAACATTTGTATATTCTGGTCAATGGTATAAGCCGTATAACCTCAATCCGATGACGGTTGCAGAGTATGAGGCTGCGTTGAATGCGTGGTGTGACTCGTTGGCAAATCCCGAGCAGGGCGTGGATGCGGCACGCAAGGAGCTTGCTGTGGCGCAGGGCGTTGCCGACGATGCCGGCAGCAAGGTGAGTGCAGCATCGCAGGCCGTTGCAGCAAAGCAAACCCAGGTTGAGCGCGCTGCCGCTAACGTTGATGTCGCGGCAACCAAGGCCTCGGAGGCCCAGGCTGCCGTGGCGCAAAAGCAGGCTGCAGCTGACGCCGCCGCGCGTGCCGTCAGCGATGCCCGCGCCGATTTGAGCGCTGCCAACGCCGCTGTTGCGGCAGCGCAGGACGCCGTGGCCGCCAAGTCTGGCGAGCTCGACATTGCCAAGGGCAAGGTGGCTGCTGCCAAGCGCGCACTGGACGCCGCTCGTGCCGGTGTTGGCGACAAACGGGATGCACTTGCCGCGGCCCAGGATGAGCTAGCGGCGTACTCAGCCGATATCGCCGCTGCTCAGCGTGCGTTTGATGCGGCGTCGTCTGCACTCGAAAGCGCGCGTGCCAATCAGCGCGAGGCGGAGGCCGAACTTCTTGCCACCCAAGGCGATGCCGATCAGGCAGGCATCGATGCTGCTGCCACTCAGGTGGAGCTCGATATGGCGCAGCGGGCTGCAAGCGATGCCGACGCCGTCGTGGCAACGGCTCAGGCAAAATCTGATGCAGCTGCCGCCCGCGCCCCTCAGCTTAAGAATGCCGCCGCAGCACTTGCCAAGGCCACTGGGGACAAAGCGACTGCCGATGCCGCGCTCGATGCAGCGGCGATGGCCGTGAGCGATGCCGAGTATGACGTGGTGGAGGCTGACGATGCCGTGGTGGATGCGACTGTCGCGCGCGACGCCTCTGCCGCCGCGGTTGCCCGCCTGCGCAGAATCAATATTGCCGAAGCCATTGTCAACGGCAGCACAGACGATGCGGACGAGGTACTTAACGCCAAGATCGCTGCGGCCCACGATGCCGCCGAGCGTGCCGCGACCGCCAAGGCCGAACTCGATGACGCCGTGGCTGCGACGGATGCCGTGGCGCCGGCATACTTGGAGGCGCTCGCCAACTACACCGCCGCCAAGGTCGAGCTCGACCAGGCTATTGCCGAGCTTAACGCCGAGATCGCTCGCCAAGAGGCCGCCGACCGCGGAAACGGCGAGCAGACCCAGCCCGTCACGCAAGTGACGTACCAGGCCAAGCATGCGGAGGCAAAGACCGAGGCCACGACTTGGCAGACGGCGATGCCCGCCACGGGCGATGCGTCCGAGCTGCTGGGTGAGACCTTCGTGATCGGCGGCACGGTCCTGGTGGCCGCCGGCGTATTCCTGTCCGATAAGCGCCGCCAGCTGATCCGTTAGGGACGGAGGAAAACGGATCATTTTCGGCGCGCGCCGCAAGGGATAGGCCCTGCGGCGCGCGCCGTTTTTAATCTTCGAGATTGATTATGGAGGGACATATGCAAATCAGAGGAGAAGCTGCGATTGCCTGTGGGTTCATGGCGGGCCTGGCAACGGGGTTGCTGTTCGATGGATGTTTCGACAGCTATATCAATCGATTCTGCGATTTTGGTTTTTCGAGAGGCAAGCCTTGGAAAACAGCGCCAGCTCGTCAAGAGGTGGCCGCGCCCATCGAGCCCCGCAGTGTGGATACCTCAAAAATCAAGGTAACCGTCACCAAGAACGGCAAGATTTACCACCGTTCTGCGGGATGCAAAAACTTGTCCCGAAACGCCATTAAAACGAGCGTGCCATTGGCAACCGCACTCAAGCGAGGCAAGACGCCCTGCCCAACATGCTGCCCGCCAACAGTGTGCTCGATCTAGTTTTTTGGGTGTTTGATCCGTTTGGATGGAAGAACGAGGGGTAAGCCCTAAGGGGTGCGGATGCCGGGGCTGATCCGCAATTTCTGCCATCGATTTGTCTAGAGTCGCACAGCACGGAGGTGCCGCTTAATGTCCATTTTCGTTACCGGAGACGTTCACGGTGTTGCCGAGTACGGGGCGAGCCGCTTCTCGTCGCGCGTTTGGCCATTGGGCCGTACGCTGACGCGCGATGACGTGGTGATCGTTGCCGGCGACTTTGGCTTTATATGGAGTGGCTCAAACACCGACAAATACTGGCTCGACTGGTTTGAGTCCAAGCCCTGGACTACGTGTTTTGTCGACGGCAATCACGAGAACTATCATCTGCTGGCGGGGCTGCCGATCCGAGAGTGGAACGGGGGCCTCGTTCACGAGGCTCGCCCGCATGTGCTGCACCTGATGCGCGGAGAGGTGTTCGACATCGCGGGGAACACGGTGCTCGCCATGGGTGGCGCCGCGAGCCATGACAAACAGTGGCGCCGGGAGGGAAAGACGTGGTGGCCCGAGGAAATGCCGAGTGAGAGCGAGATGGAATACTGTCGCGCCTCGCTCGATCGTGTGGGCTGGAAGGTCGACTATGTTGTGACTCACGAGGCGCCGGTCGATTTGGCAGACGAGCTGTGCATGGAGTGCAATCGCGAGTTCTACGACGATTCGCTGCAGGCCTTTTTGGGCGAGCTCGACGGGCGACTCGACTACCGCACCTGGTTCTTTGGCCATTACCATGACGATGAATGGCGCGACGACAAGCATCGCCTGATCTACCAAGATATCGTGCCGATTGAGGCGCGATGCACCGATGAGTAGGGTGGGGCGGCGAGTGGAAATTCTGGGCAACAGCGTTAGGAGGTTCCCATGATCTGGTTTACCAGCGATACCCACTTTGGACACGAGAACATGCTGCGGCTCGCCGACAGGCCTTGGTCGACTGGTGCGCAGATGAACGACGCCATGGTCGCCAACATTAATAGCAAGGTCGCTTTGGACGACGAGCTTTATATTCTGGGCGACTTCAGCTTTAAGATGACGGTGCAAGACGCCTACGAGCTGCGTAAGAGCATTGCATGCAAGCACGTCCATCTGCTGCCTGGCAACCACGACAAAGACTGGACGCAGCCTGCGGTGGCGGATGCTTTTATCGTCGAGCCGCCCATTTGTGTGCTCAAGATCGACCGCCAAAAAATCGTGCTGAGCCACTATCCCATGGTCGACTGGCAAGGCATGTCGCACGGCGGCTGGCATCTTCACGGACATATCCACAGCTGCGGCGGCGCGTACAACACGTTCAACCTTAGGCAGGGGCTGCTGCGCTATGACGTGGGCGTGGACGCCAACGGCTACGCCCCGGTGAGCCTGGAGGAGCTCAAGTCGTGGTTTGCGCAGGTCGACGAGCCGGCGTGTTGCGTTAAATGGCCGTGGTGGGTCAACGCCACGGGCGACGAGCAGATCGAGCACGATCTCGAAGCCTATAAGAGGGAAGTGGTGATCCGATGACGGTTTATGTGACGGGTGATGTCCACGGTGGCATCGACATGCAAAAGCTCCGCGACTGGGAGCTTGGGGATAGTCTGACGAGCGACGACTATCTGATTATCGCGGGAGACTTTGGCTTTCCGTGGGATTTTTCTGCCGAGGAATGCGCCGATATCGCCTGGCTGGAGTCGCGCCCCTATACCGTGCTGTTCGTCGACGGCAACCACGAACGCTACGACCATTGGGCGGAGCGCCCCCTGGAGTTGTGGCACGGTGGACTGACGCAACGCCTGTCGGACACCTCGCCTATACGGCGCCTGACGCGCGGCGAGGTTTTTGAACTCGACGGCTCAACGGTCTTTACCATGGGCGGCGCCACGAGTGTGGACAAGGAATACCGCATCCCGTATTCCAGCTGGTGGCCGCAGGAGCTGCCGGGCGAGCGCAACTTTGAGGAGGCGCGGGCAAAGCTCGATAGCGTGGGCTGGAAGGTCGACTACGTGATCACCCACACCTGCTCCACGCGCATGCTCTCGCCCACGCTCTATCCGGCACCTGGCTGGAATTATCCAGCTGTCGATCGGCTTACGGCATTTTTCGACGAGCTGGAAGATCGCTTGGACTACAAGCGCTGGTACTACGGGCATTTTCATCGGGATGCCAACCCGGCCGAGCGCCACACCGTGCTCTACGACTGCATCGTTCGCCTGGGCGGCGAGCTCCAGCCCTGGGACGTTGCGTAGGGGTGGGGTGCCTGATTACTCAGCCGTTACGGTAATGTTCTCCCTGTGCTTGCGGATAACATCCCAGCTAAAATGCTCGACCAGCTGCTCGGCAGAGCGCGGCGTGGTGCCCGGCGCGATGCCCGTTTGCCCGGCGAGCCAGCCCAGCAGCGCTTCGGGCGTGCCAAAGCGGGCGCGGAGTTCGCCCAGGTCCAGATCGCGGTCTCGTTTGGAAAGGCGGCGGCCGTCCGGTGCCATGAGCAGCGGAATATGTGCGTAGTGCGGCGTGGGCAGTCCCAACAGGTGCTGCAGATAGATCTGGCGCGGCGTGGACCCCAGCAGGTCGCATCCGCGCACGACCTCGGTGACGCCCATGGCAGCGTCGTCGACCACCACGGCTAGCTGATAGGCAAACACGCCGTCGCTGCGGCGCACCAAAAAGTCGCCGCACTCGGTGGCGAGTGCTTCGCATTGGGCGCCGTACGTGCGATCCACAAATTCGATCACGTCGTCTGCGAGGTCGTCGACGGTGGGCACGCGCAGACGTGTGGCCGGGGCGCGCAGGGCGCTGCGGCGGGCCACCTCCTCGGCCGAAAGACTTCGGCAGGCGCCACGGTAGATGGGCGTGCCGTCGCTCGCGTGCGGTGCACTCGCGGCGTGGAGCTCGGCGCGTGTGCAAAAGCAGGGATAGGTGAGGCCGGCGTCTTTCAGCCGGCGCAAGGCGCTCTCGTACAGGTCTAGGCGGTCGTGCTGGTAGTAGGGGCCTTCGTCCCACTCCAGCCCCAGCCAGGCCAGGTCGTCAATCAATTGGGCGGCAAGTTCCGGGCGCTTGCAGCGATCGTCCAGGTCCTCAATGCGTAACACGATGCTGCCGCCCTGGCTGCGGGCCGAAAGCCATGCGCACAGGCAGCTGAACACGTTGCCCAGGTGCATACGGCCCGAGGGCGACGGGGCGAAGCGCCCCACGACGGGCGCGGGAGCGGCCGGCGTCGTTGGCGCGTCGGCGGCGGTTGTTGCTATGTTGCGTGCGTTGATGTCCATGCGGACGAGTATAGCGCGGGGCGTGGTGGGGGAGACGCTGCCGTGGCCTGCAAGTTGCTGAGGCCACACGTTGCGCGTGCCGGACCACCGGCTCGGCGCCTTAATCGTCGTCAATCAATCTAGCCCTCAAACGACAGAAACCCCGGCAGCTCTTCGCAACTGCCGGGGTTTCCGCGGAAAAGGGGGACATGATCCTCAAGCGGACGGCAAAGGGGCAAACCGTTTTCGCTCAACTGCTTTATGCCCTTCGACCGCAGGCTCAATCAGCGTATTCCGCGGCAACACAAAGCCGCTACACCTGTGACGGAGCTGTGGAGTGGTATCTATCGTTGGCGCAGGCCATGCCAAGGACTGTCCCAAACTGCCGGCAGATAAGGAACGTCCCTAAGTGCCAGACTCGGGTGGGACTTTTGTCCCATTTGACGTTCCGTTGGCCCAGATATTCGTCATGTGTGCCCGCAAACGTGGGACAATGGCGATGTTGGTTTTACAGACAAAAGGATGTGCCTATGAACGCCCCCGTTGCCAATGCCTGCCGGCAGCGCCGCTTGTTTGCGCGATTCGTTTCCGTCTGCGCGTTTGTCGCGTTTGCGCTGCTGCTGCTTCCCGCCGCCGCGTGCGCCGACGGCTACTCCATGACCCAAACCTATATCGGCGCCACGGTCGAGGCCGACGGCTCGCTGACCGTTGTCGAGGGGCGCCAGTTTGATTTCGACGACGACATCAACGGCGTGTTTTGGGAGATCAATACGGGCTCCAACCAGCAGGGTGGCTCGGCGGGCGTCGACGTGCTGAGTGTCGAGGAAGAGGACACCGCGTTTAACAAAGTCGATAGCGCGAATAAGGGTGACTCTGGCGTCTACACGGTCGAGCAGACTGGTGACGGCGTAAAGATTAAGGTATTCAGCCCTCACGAGAGCGGCGACAGCGCGACCTATTACGTGAGCTATACCATGACCGGTGCGGTCATGAACTGGGCCGATACCGCCGAGCTCTACTGGAAGTTCGTGGGTGACGGCTGGTCTGCGGATTCCGACGATGTCGAGATGGAAGTGCGCTTCGCAAATGCCGCTGCCGGGACGGCGGCCGTCAAGGGCGATAACTTCCGCGCATGGGGCCACGGCCCGCTGACGGGCGACGTATCGCTCGATGCGGACGAACCCATGGTCACCTATACCATTCCCTGCGTGCATCAGGGCGAATTCGCCGAGGCACGCATCGCCTTCCCCAGCGACTGGGTGCCGCAGCTTGCCGCCTCGGGCGAAGAGCGCATGTCAACGATCCTGAGCGAAGAGAAGGAATGGGCCGACGAAGCTAACGCCCGCCGCGCTCGCGCTCGCATGATTGCCAATGCACTTGCCGTGCTAAGTGTTGTCGCGGCGGTGGCCTTTACCGGCACAATCGTTGTGCTCAAGCTGCGCAAGCCCAAGCCCAAGCCGCTTTTCCAGGACGATTATTTCCGCGATGTGCCTTCGGCCGACCATCCCGCCGTGCTTTCGGCTCTCATGAGCTGGAACGAGGTGCCCGATCAGGCATATATCGCCACGCTCATGAAGCTCACTGACGACCGTGTGATCAAGCTGGAGCAGGCGACCGTGACTAAGGCCAAGAAGGGTCTGTTGGGGCGTGAAAAAGAAGAGCAGACGTATCGCGTGACGGTGAGTGATGCGGGCTGGAAATCGGCCAAGGGCATTGACCACATGGTGCTCAAGGTCTTCTTTGCCGGTGCTAAGCCCGACGAGAACGGCGATCACTCGCGCACGTTTGACGAGCTGCAGCACTACGTCAAGCAGCACGCTACGCCCGTGGGCGACAAGCTCGAGGACTATCAGAACACCGTTAAGGGCAAGCTGGCCGATAGCGAGTACGTTGCCTCGGACGGCATTGTCGCAATGGTGTTTTGCCTGGTTCTTGGTATTCTGATTGCCTTTGTTCCCGTGGGATCCATCTTCTTTACCGACGGCGCACGGGCGAACATTATCGCCGCGGTTATCTCGGTGCCGATTGTGCTGGTGGGTATTGGCGTGGGCCTTACGTTCCGTCGCTTTACGCCGGAGGGCGCCGAGGTGGCGGCTCGCTGCAAGGCGCTCAAACATTGGCTCGAGGACTTCACGCGCCTAAAGGAAGCCGTCCCCGGCGATCTGGTCCTGTGGAATAAACTTCTGGTGATGGGTGCGGCGCTGGGCGTTTCGAAGGAAGTCCTGCGTCAGCTTGCCGAGGCTGTTCCTCCCGAAGTGCGCGAGGCCGACGGTTTCTACGACAATTACCCCTGCTACTGGTGGTACTACCATCACTACGGAAACCAGTCCCCGCTCGATTCGTTCGATGACGTGTATCACGAGAGCATCCGTGAGCTGGCTTCGAGTTCCGATAGCTCGAGCGGCGGCGGAGGCGGTGGCTTCTCGGGCGGCGGAGGCGGCGGCGTCGGCGGAGGCGGCGGCGGAACGTTCTAGCGAGCGCTTGCTTTGGGGTGGATCTTTCTGTGCGGTTGCCAGGGAAGATTCATCCCATTTTTGTGCATCGAAACGGGCCAAACTTTCCGCTGAGGACCTTCGCGCTAGGGGCAGTGGACAAAAAATACCAAATATGAGTACTGTTGCTGCGATGGTCGCATATGTTTGCACATAATAATGGGTTTCTAATGAGAGTATTTCTCGTTAGGAGCCCATTTTATTGAACATTTGGGGAGCTATGTCAGCACGTGCAGCTGGTCGTCATGCCTACAAGCCTCAAAAATGCCCCAAATCGCTGCTACTAAAAAGGTAACAGTACTCATATTTGATGTTTTTTGACCACAGCCATTTGCAGACCCTCTAGGCTATTCATTGGGGACAGACTTAAATGACCAGTCGTTGGGGATCAGTCATTGGGGACGTTCTTAAATGACTAGGCGTGGCTGCTGGGCCTAGACGGTTAGGTCGAGTTCGTAGAGGAAGCTTTCGCGCGGCATGGCGTGGCGGCGTTCTTCGCGGTTGGCGCGGTGCGTGGCGGTGCGCTTAAAGCCGTGCAGCTCGTAGAACTTCCACGAGCAGTTGGAATCGGTGTACAGGTGTGCGCTGGTCGCCCCGCACGAGGACAGATGCGAGATTGCGGCGTCGAGCAGCACCGATCCCACGCCCAGGCCGTGGACGTCGGGGTCGACGGCGAGCAGCGTGACCTCGTTGTCATGCGGCAGTGGGCTTTTCTCGAGCAGGCGGTTGTTGGTTCGAATAGTGGCGCGCACAAACGAGAGATACTCGGCGCACGACTCGGGTTCTAGCTCACGCATCTGCGACAGCAGTGCACGCTCAGTATCCATCCAATGTTCCCTGACGGCGGTGCCGGAGCTCTGTCCCGCACGCGCAAGCGAAATGCCGCGCGCCTGGCCGTCGATGACGGCAACCTGAGAAAACGTCGACGACGAAAGGCAGTAGGCGAGGTCGCATGCGGCCTCAAGGCGGTTGTACTCATCGTTATCCGAATTGTTATGCCAAAGCTGCTGCAGAATCAGCGCGATAGCGTCGAAGTCTTCGGTGTCAAACGGTCGGTAGAGAACCCGCGAGACCATAGTGCCTCTTTCTTTTGCGGATGCATATCGAGCACAGTTCTACCACGCCGTTGGCATCTAATTATGGTGCCCCTGTGTTCCATGAACTCACCGCGCCCGACGCCGCGCCCTCCACTCGCGAGCTTTTTCTGCACATGCGACCGTTGCGGGGTGCAACGTCGCGCTCGATGCGCTACATTGAATCAGTATTTTCAATGCCGCTGCGCGAGCGCTGCAGATCGACGTATCACCGACTCACAGAGCACGGCGGCGTACCAGACAGGAGGACTGCATGGGATCTGATGTGAAGATCGCACGCGCGTTGATCTCGGTTACCGATAAGACGGGCGTCGTCGATTTCGCACGGACGCTGGTCGATGACTTTGGCGTCGAGATCATCTCTACGGGCGGCACGGCTCGTGCCATCGAGGACGCGGGCGTTCCCGTAACCCCCATCGAGGAGTTCACGGGCTATCCCGAGATGATGGACGGCCGCGTTAAGACCCTGCACCCCAAGGTTCACGGCGCGCTGCTGGCCCGCCGCGATTCCGAGCAGCACATGCAGGAGGCCGCTCAGCACGGCATTAAGCTGATCGACCTGGTCGTCGTCAACCTGTACGAGTTCGAGAAGACCGTTGCCAACCCCGAGGTCACCTTCGCGGATGCCATCGAGCACATCGACATCGGCGGTCCCTCCATGCTGCGCTCTGCTGCCAAGAACGCCACGAGCGTTACCGTCATCTCCGATCCGGCCGACTACGACGCCGTCCTGGCCGAGATGCACGAGACCGGCGGTTGCACCACGCTTTCCACCCGTCGTCGCCTGCAGGTGAAGGTCTACCAGACCACCGCCGCCTACGACACGGCTATCTCCCGTTGGCTTGCCGCCCAGGCAAGTGACGTGGCGGATACCTCTGCCAAGCTCGAGATTTCGCTGGAGAAGGTCGACGACCTGCGCTATGGCGAGAATCCTCAGCAGAAGGCTACGGTCTACCGCTTTGCCGAGGGTTGCGAGAACACCGCGAGCTCGCAGTTTCCGCTCGTGGGCTCCGAGCAGATCCAGGGCAAGCCGCTCAGCTACAATAACTATCTGGATGCCGATGCCGCTTGGAACCTGGTCCGCGAGTTCGACGAGCCTGCCTGCGTGATCCTCAAGCACCAGAACCCCTGCGGTTCCGCCGTTGCCGAGGACATCACGGCCGCCTACGATCGCGCCTTTGCCTGCGATCCCAAGAGCGCCTTCGGCGGCATCATCGCCTGCAACCGCGAAGTTCCCTTTGAGCTGGTTGAGCACTTCGCCGACCAGAACAAGCAGTTCGTCGAGGTCATCATCGCCCCGAGCTATACCGCCGAGGCGCTCGAGCGCATGGCCAAGCGCCCCAACCTGCGCGTGCTGGCTACCGGCGGCGTGGACCACGGTGCCCATGTGGAGCTGCGCTCCATCGACGGCGGCATGCTGGTGCAGGAAGTCGACCACGTGACCGAGGACCCCGCGACCTTTACGTTCCCCACCGACCGCAAGCCCACCGACGCCGAGATGGCCGAGCTCGAGTTTGCCTGGAAGGTCTGCAAGGGCGTCAAGTCCAACGCCATCCTGGTCTCCAAGGGTAAGGCCGGCATTGGCATGGGCCCCGGTCAGCCCAACCGCGTGGATTCCGCGTTGCTGGCCTGCGAGCGTGCTGAGGACTTCTGCGAACGCGAGGGCGTGGAGAAGGGCGGCTTTGCCTGCGCAAGCGACGCGTTCTTCCCGTTCCGCGACAACGTCGACGTGCTTGCCGCGCACGGCGTGACCTGCATCATTCAGCCCGGCGGCTCCAAGCGCGACGACGAGAGCATCCAGGCCTGCAACGAGCATGGTATTGCGATGGTCTTCACCGGAGCTAGGCATTTTAGGCACTAGAGGCTTTCCCAAGCACCCGACCTTGCCCCTCAAACCGTCGCTTGCGTACATTTAGTACGCGGCGCTCCTCTTTCGGGGCAATCTCGGGCACTTGGAAAACCCTTAATGGGATGTTTCTCTATCCCATTAAACTGTTCGGTCGCCTGACCATATCGTCAAAATAATCTCTGCAAAAGACGGTCGCTCCGTTTGGAGGGCCGTCTTTTTGGTATAAGAGGACGGAATGACTAACACGAAAGGTATGACCATGCCCCAGATTGATGATGCCGAGCTGTTTGGCAATGCCGAGGATCAGCGTGCGTACGAGGACTTTTGCGCCAATCAGGAGGCGGTCGAGAAGTTCACGCTCGACAAGCCCGCGCTTGTCTGCCGCTGGCGCATGTCCAATAAAAAGGTGCCCATGCTCAACCGCCACATCCGTGCACTGTCCGAGCGTCTGGTGCAGGGCGAGCCGCTCACCCATAACATGCTCAGCTGGGCCAAGCAGCACGTTGAGTGGTCACTAGCCGAGGGCGATTACACCGCACACGACGGTGTGCTCATGCTGGTGATCGACATCAACGGCAACGCCGCCATGACAGTGGGGGAGTACGAGCCGCTCGCCGATACGTCGGCCAAGGCGCTGCGTGCCCGCTCCGCCGAGGCCCGCTCCGAAGCCGACGAGACCGGCGTGGCGCCCGAGCTGCTCGCCGCCGTCAACAACGGCGAGCTCGCCTTTGTGGTGCCAGCGGACGAGTGCCTGTGCGGCACGGCGACGCTCATCGAGCAGCTGGCCCAGACCAAGGGCATCCCGGTCACGCGCGTAGACATTCCCGCGCAGCTTAAGGGCGCGCTGTTCCTGGTGAGCGACGAGCACGGCGTGGTCCCCGCTGCCGAGACGGGCACCGCCGAGGCTGACGCCGCGACGGTCGCCTTCTTCGCCGACGGCTACGAAAAGCTTCGCGCCCGCCGCTAAATGATTATTCTGGGACGGGGATTAAAGAATCATTTTGGTCCCCGCCACCGCTGCGAGTGCGAGGCGGACAAAACGCCCCCGCTCGCGAACAGTTCTGTCATCTTGGCACCGCGCGCGGTGCACACCTGCAGTTTCGCAGCCATAATGGTGGCAAGACAACCAAGAGGGGAGCGGAATTCATGGCGCTAATCTATATCGTTGAGGACGACGAGCCCATTCGTCGTGAGCTTGCCGACATCCTTGCCCGTGCCGGTTTTGAGGTCGAGGCCTGCGAATCGTTCGAGCATGTCTCGCGCGATATTCTCGCCGCCGCGCCCGACCTGGTGCTGCTCGACCTCACGCTTCCCGTCAAGGACGGCCAGCATATCTGCCACGAGGTTCGCCGCGAATCCGAGGTCCCCATCATCGTCCTCACCTCGCGCACGACCGAGATCGACGAGGTCATGGCCATGACGCTCGGCGCGGACGACTTTGTTCCCAAGCCCTATAGCGCGCGCGTGCTCGTGGCGCGCATCAACGCACTGCTGCGTCGCACCGCGGCGTCAGGCGAGCGCAGCACGCTCGTCCACAAGGGGCTGGAGCTCGACCTCGCCCGCTCTATGGTCACCAACACGGCGACCGGCGACAGCACCGAGCTCACCAAAAATGAGCTGCGCATTCTCTCGCTGCTCCTGAGCCGCGCGGGCAAGATCGTCTCGCGCTCGGCCATCATGCAGGACCTGTGGGACTCCGACGCCTTCGTGGACGACAATACGCTCACCGTCAACATCAACCGCCTGCGCACCACGCTCGAAAAAATCGGCATCAAGGGGTATTTGACGACGCATCGCGGCCAAGGCTATTCGGTCTAGGGGCCGGCTATGTCGTTTGGCAAGTTCTTTAAAGATGCACTGCTTCCCGTCGCCGTGTGGACGTGCGGCGTGCTGCTGAGCTGCTTTGTGCTGACGGTCGCCGGCGCACCCGTTTCTATCGTGGTCGTGGCGGTTGGCGTGTCCTTTATCTTCGGTATGCTCGGCATCGTGATCGAGTACGCTCGCCGTCGCCGTTTTCTGCGTCAGTTGGAGCGCGCGGCAGAGGAGCTCGAGAGTCCCGCATGGGTGCAGGAGATGGTGCAATGCCCAACCTATGCCGAGGGCGAGCTCGAGTACGAGGTCCTGTGCCGGGTGGGCAAAGCCGCCTGCGACGAGGTTGCCGAGGGCCGGCGTCAGACCGAAGACTATCGCGACTATATCGAGAGCTGGGTCCACGAGGCCAAGCTGCCCCTGGCGGCGGCTCACCTGATTCTGGAAAACCTCGACGGCGGCGCAGATGACCCAACACGTGTCGATGACCTGGGTCGCGAGTTGGCTCGCGTGGAACGCTATATCGACCAGGCGCTGTACTACGCGCGCTCGGAAGTCGTGGAGCGCGACTACCTGATTCGCCGCTGGGACCTTAAGACCTTGGTGACGGGTGCGATTAAGGCCAACGCGCGCGAGCTCATTGCGGCGCACGTGGCTCCGGTGTGCGAGAACCTCGACTTCGAGGTCTTTACCGACGAAAAATGGCTCGAGTTTATCCTGGGCCAGCTCATTCAGAACAGCATTAAATATGCGCGCGAGGACGGCGCGAAGATCGTGTTTTCGGGCGCGTTACTGGACGAGGGCCTGGCGAGCGAGCGCATCGAGCTCACCGTTGCGGACAACGGCTGCGGCGTGTGTGCGGCAGACCTGCCACGCGTGTTCGAGAAGGGCTTTACCGGCGACAACGGCCGCACCACCAAGCGCGCAACGGGCATCGGCCTCTACCTGGTGGCGCGCCTATGCTCCAAGATGGGCATCGACGTCACGGCGGCATCCGACTCCGGCGAAGGCTTTGTCGTAACGTTCGCCTTCTCGACGAACAAGTTCCAATACTTTGAGTAGCCGGGCCGTCTTGCGCTGCGGACGGCTATGTTCCCGAACGTGAACTTAGCTAAGGCAACTGGCGTTATGTTCCCGAACGTGAACATAACTATGAGGCTCAAATGGATCTCCCAAAACAAAAACGTGCAGCCCAAACAAAACGTGCCGCCCCAAACGGGGCGGCACGCCATCTTTTATCAGCCAACTCGCTGAAGTAAGGCTGCGAAGGCCGCGAGGCCGGGAGGGGTTTCCTAAGGGCACATCCCGCAGCCGCAACGCGGCGAGGACGTGCCCGTGGAAACCCCGCAGGCCCCGCGGCCGGTGGGAGCAACGCTACTTTACGACCAAAATGTCGCAGTCGGTATTGCGCAGCAGGAACGTCGAAATCGAACCCAGAAGCGCATACTTGATCGAGGACAGGCCGCGAGCGCCGCAGAGCACCAGGTCGGGCTTGACCACGTCGAGCATCTCGTCTTTGAGCGTCTCGCGAATACGACCGGCGCGTATCATGACCTCGACCTCGGGAATATCGGGATTGGCCTTGGCCTCTTCGAGCTGCTTTTCGATGGAGTTCTTAAAGGCCTCCTCCAGACCGTTGACCAAATCGACCGGATAGGAGCCGGCGCTCTCGAGCGCCGTGGAATCGATAACGTGGCCGATAATCAGCTTGGCGCCGTTGTTCGCGGCGACCTTGATGGCGCGTGCGAGCACAAAATCCTGCTGCTCAGTACCGTCGAGTGAAACAAATACCTTGGTGTAACCCTCGTTCATGGTTTCCTCCTTGGTCTATCGCACGGGCGCGGGGCTCGTGCGTCGGGCGGGCGCGGGTGCGTTGACCGCCGGACACTTTATCTTGTTGCAGTTATACCCAAGGATTTCGGTTTAACTGCTCGCAATTCTGTGAACGGGCGAGTTTTTTGGTAAGGGTAGGCGCGGTCGCACCGCCAACGGTTGATAATGGGACATCGCCCGCATCGTCCGCAGAATATCTACCGGCGGGTGTCTAACGAGGGGGTCCCTTTGGATATTATCGAGCTTCTAAAATCTGCCTTCATGGGCCTGGTCGAGGGCATCACCGAATGGCTGCCCGTTTCGTCGACGGGCCACATGATCTTGGTGGACGAGTTCGTCAAGATGAACGTGAGCGAGACGTTCTGGAATATGTTCCTGGTCGTGATTCAGCTCGGCGCCATTCTGGCCGTCTGCGTGCTGTTTTTCCACGAGCTCAACCCGTTCTCGCCCAGCAAGGGCAAGGAGGGCCGTCGCGACACCTGGGTGCTGTGGGGCAAGATTGTGCTCGGTTGCATTCCTGCGGCGGCGATCGGCCTGCCGCTCAACGACTGGATGGAGGAGCATTTCTACAACGCTCCCGTCGTGGCGCTGGCGCTCATTGTGTACGGCGTGCTGTTTATCGTGATCGAGAACTGGCGCGCGAGCAAGCGCGAGGAAATGGCCGTTGCCGGTTCGTTTGGTTCGCGTGCCGTGACGGCGGGCGGACGCCCTGCTGGCGCGCACTTTGCCGTGCCCGCTGCGGCTGCCGGCACGGACGATGACGATAACCTGGACTTTGGTTCTATCGCTACGCTTGAGGACCTGAGCTGGAAGACTGCGCTGGGTATTGGCTGCTTCCAGGTGCTTTCGCTGGTGCCTGGTACGTCTCGTTCCGGTTCTACCATCATCGGTGGCCTGCTTTTGGGCTGCACGCGCTCGGTGGCGTCTAAGTTCACGTTCTTCCTGGCCATCCCTGTCATGTTTGGCGCAAGTGCGCTCAAGCTGGTCAAGTACTTCGTTAAGGGCGGTACGTTTGGCGCCAACGAACTCGCCATCCTGGGCGTGGGCTGCATCGTCGCCTTTGTGGTTTCGCTCATCGCCATCAAGTGGCTCATGGGCTTCGTCCGCCGTCACGATTTTAAATGTTTCGGCGTCTACCGCATTGTCCTGGGCATCGTGGTGCTTGCGTACTTCTTCGTCCTGGAGCCGATGCTCGGCCTCTAACTTAGTCGACGCTGCGCAGCGGCCATGACATCGGCGGTTTCGTGATTGGTGCATTGGGGTCAGGTTTCTTTACACCAGCTTGGTGCAGACAAACCTGACACCTTTGCACCAAATTCGCTGGGGCGGGCCTGACAGCGGCGCACGGAGTCGCGGTGTGATTTGCGTCGGTGTCCGTGCGGCTCGGTATACTGGTACGGCTCAAACTATGGCGCTGCCCGCAGGCGCGCCATTCGTCAGATGAGGAGTCGCCCATGACCCAGCCCCTGCCCTGGGAAAAGAACACGGCCGAGAACGTATCGCCCGCGCCGGAGCCCGTGCCGCTCGATGCGTACACCGTCCCCGCCGCGCCGGAACCCGAGCTCGTTCCGCTCGACATCTACGACGCCCCGGCTCCGGCGCCCAAGCCCGCCAAGCCGTTCGTCGATATCGATAGCCTGAACCCCGCCCAGCGCGAGGCGGTCCTGACCACCGAGGGCCCGCTGCTGGTCCTTGCCGGCGCCGGCTCGGGCAAGACCCGCGTCCTGACCTTCCGCATCGCACATATGCTTGGCGACCTGGGCGTTAAGCCCTGGCAGGTCCTGGCCATCACGTTTACCAACAAGGCCGCGGCCGAGATGCGCGAGCGTCTGGCAGCACTCATCCCCAGTGGCACCCGCGGCATGTGGGTGTGCACCTTCCACGCCATGTGCGTGCGCATGCTGCGCGAGGACGCCGACTTGCTGGGCTACACCGGTCAGTTCACCATCTATGACGACGATGACTCAAAGCGCATGGTGCGTGACATTATGCAGGCGCTCGGCATTGAGCAAAAGCAGTTCCCCATCAACATGATCCGCAGCAAGATCAGCTCGGCCAAAAACGCCATGATTGGGCCCGAGGACATGCTCAAGAGCGCCGATAGCCCCAACGACAAAAAGGCCGCGCAGGTCTACCTGGAGCTGGAGCGCCGCCTGCGCGCCGCCAACGCGATGGACTTTGACGACCTGCTCGTGCGCGCTCTCGAGCTGCTGCGCACCCGCCCCGAGGTGCTCGATAAGTACCAGGAGCGCTTCCGCTACATTAGCGTCGACGAGTATCAGGACACCAACCACGTCCAATACGAGATCGCCAACCTGTTGTCCGCCAAGTACCAAAACCTTATGGTCGTGGGCGACGACGACCAGTCCATTTATAGCTGGCGTGGCGCCGACATCACCAATATCCTGGACTTTGAGAAGGACTTTAAAAACTGCAAGACCGTCAAGTTGGAGCAGAACTATCGCTCCACGGGTCACATCCTGAGCGCCGCCAATGCCGTGGTGCGTCACAACTCGCAGCGCAAGGACAAGCGCCTGTTTACGGCCGAGGGCGATGGCGAGAAGATTCAGGCTTTCCAGGCAAGCGACGAGCGCGACGAGGGTCGCTGGATTGCCGGCGAGATCGAGAAGCTGCATGCCAAGGGTACGAGCTACGACGATATCGCCGTGTTCTACCGCACCAACGCCCAGTCGCGTATCCTCGAAGATATGTTCCTGCGCGCGGGCGTGCCCTACAAGATCGTCGGCGGCACGCGATTCTTCGACCGCGCCGAGATCCGCGATGTCATGGCCTACCTCAAGATGATCGTGAACCCGGCCGACGAGATGAGCGTCAAGCGCGTCATCAACACGCCGCGCCGCGGCATCGGCTCCACTTCGATCCAAAAGATTGAGCAGCTGGCGCGCGACAACCGTTGCTCGTTCTTCCAGGCCTGCGAGATCGCAACAGCCGAGACGGGCATGTTTAGTGCCAAGGTGCGCAACGGCCTGTCGAGTTTTGTGGCGCTGGTGCGCGAGGGCCGTCGCATGGACGGCGAGCTCAAGGACGTCGTCGAGATGATTGTCGACAAGACGGGCCTGCTGCAGGCGTTCCGCGCCGAGGGCACCATGGAGTCCGAGAGCCGCGCCGAGAACATCCAGGAATTCCTGGGCGTCGCCGCCGAATTTGAGGAGACGCACGAGGATATCGAGGGCACGCTCGAGAGTCTAGAAGAGCTGCGCGCAGCCGGTGTTGCCGACGTGCCTGCCGGCGCCGAGTCCGAGCCCGTCGTGGTGAGTGCGCCCGCGCCCGAGCCGGGGCCGTCTGCACCGGCATCCTCGTTTGAGGCACTCGTCGGCGCTCGTGACGCCGCGGGCTCCAATCCGCTCGATAGCCTAACCGCCCCGGCGCTCTCGCCGCAGGATGCCTTGGCCGCCGCCATCGCGGGCAACGCGTATGCCGCGCCGACGGAGATGCCGGCGGTTGCCGTGCATGCCGACGAGATCGAGCGCACCTACGGCCCGCTCACCTGCAAGGCGCTGCCGGCACTCATGGAGTGGCTGGCCCTGCGCTCCGACTTGGATTCCCTGGCCGGCGAGACACATGCCATCACCATGATGACCATCCACTCCGCTAAGGGCCTGGAGTTCCCCGCGGTGTTCGTGGCCGGCATGGAGGAGGGTATCTTCCCGCACGTGCACGACTTTGGCGGTAGTGACGATCCGGGCAAGCTCGAGGAAGAGCGTCGCCTGGCCTACGTCGCCATCACGCGTGCTCGCAAGCGCCTGTTCCTGACCTATGCGGCCACGCGTCGCACTTACGGCTCGACCTCTGCCAACCCGCGCTCGCGCTTCCTCAACGAGATTCCGTTCGAGGACATCGAGTTTAGCGGCATCGGTTCTGCCGGTTTTGAGGGCACGGGCTGGGAGAAACGCGGCGACCGTCACGGCACCTTTGGCTCGGGCATGGGCTCGGATATGTATGGCGGCAAGGTGTTTGGCTCGCATACGCGCTCGACCGGCGGTTCCGGTTCGCGCGGCGGATCGAGCTTCGACGATTTCTTTGGCGGCAGCAGCTATGGGACCGAGCGCCATCGTGGGGTCTCGCCCGACGCCGGCCGTGTTGCCTCGACCTTTGGCTCGGGCGCACCGCGAGCCAAAAAGCCGTCGTCCAAGGTGTCGCCGACGGTGGAGCGCAAGGTCGATCGCACCAGCGCATCGCAGGACTTTGCCGCGGGCGATACCGTGAGTCACAAGACCTTTGGCACGGGTACCGTGATCTCGGTCGCCGGAGACATGATCGAGGTCCAATTCGAAAAGACCGGCCAGACCAAAAAGCTCATGAAGGGCTTCGCACCGATCGTCAAGCTGTCGTAATCCCGGCGGACCTGGGCGGGCGTATAGGGCAACATCGCCTGCTCGGACAGTCCTGCGCAAGACGGAGAGCACATTAAGTGCTCTCCTTTGCGTGCGGAACTCGCGATCGATGTTGCCCTATACGCCCTCCCAGGTCCTTTGATAACGCTGCTTGCGAACGTCGCTTTGCTCGTTCGTTTTTTGGTCTGGAGAGCCGGGTGGGCTGAATACTTAGACATGGCAAGGGGCTCCCCCGTTAAAGAACGGGGGAGCCCCTTGTTGCTTTTTAGCTTGTTGTCCCAAACCCCGCGCCCCATCCCGGCGAGCGCTCGGGGATCGGTAGCTTACAGGTGGCTGATGATCAGTTCCATCTTGCCTTCGAGGTCGATGGAGCTGACGGTACTCGGAGCTAGAAGGTGGCTTCCCTTGTGGACGGGGTCGCCGCAGACGGTGCCTTCGCCGTCGATGACCGACAGGCACATGAAGGGCCAGCGCTGCTCGAGGGTCTTGCTGCCGTCGACGCGCACGCGATCGACGGTGTAGCAGGGGTTGGACTCGAGCTCGGTCACGCCATCGACCTCGGGCGCGGTCACCGTGCCGTCGGTCGGAGCCTGCGCGTTAAAGTCGATGCAATCGAGGCTCTGCTCAATGTGCAGCGGGCGCAGCTTGCCGTCGGTGCCGGGGCGGTCGTAGTCGTACAGGCGATACGTCACGTCGCTCGATTGCTGCGTCTCTAAAATGAGCGTGCCGGTCTTGATGGCGTGCACGGTACCGGAATCAATCTGGAAAAAGTCACCCTTGTGAATCGGCAGCACGTTGAGCATGTCGTCCCAGTGGCCGTCTTCGATCATCTGTGCGGCCTCGGCACGATCCTTGGCGCGCTGCCCGACGATAATCGTGGCGCCGGGCTCGCAGTCCAGCACGTACCAGCACTCGGTCTTGCCCAGGCTACCGTTCTCATGCTCGGCGGCATACTCGTCGTTGGGATGAATCTGGATCGAAAGGTCGTCCTTGGCGTCCAGGATCTTAATGAGCAGCGGGAACTCCTTGCCCTCGCAGTTGCCAAAGAGCTCGCGGTGCTCGGCCCACAGCCACGACAGTGTGTGGCCGGCATACGGGCCCTCCGCGATCTGGCAGTCGCCGTTGGGGTGTGCCGAGATGGCCCAGCACTCACCGATGGGACCCTCGGGAATGTCGTAACCAAATACGGTTTCGAGCTGGCGGCCGCCCCAGATCTTCTCGTGGAAGATCGGCGTCAGTTTAATCAAATCGGACATGTTCATACCCCCATGGTGTTGTGCGGTCGCCCACTCTAAACGAGCCATAACGTGCGCCCGCATGACTACAAAAACCTATGCCAACGTTACGTTGTGCAGCTCAAAGCGGTCGCCGACGTTGCGCGAAATCGAGTACTCAAAGGCGTTGCCGCTATCCAAAAAGCCAATCTGGTTGAGCTCGAGCAGGGGAGCGCCGGGTTCGGTGTCCAGGCGCTCAGCCTCTTCCTCGGTTGCCGCTACGGCGCGGATGGTGCGGTGGAAGCTCGAAATCTTCAGCCCGCATTGCTCGCGGATGAAGCTGTAGACCGATCCATACAGGTCTTTCTTTTTAAGGCCCGGTATCAGCTCGAGAGGCATGTAGGTGTACTCGATGACGATGGGCTTCTCGTTGACCTGGCGCACGCGCACGATGTGATAGGCAAAGTCGTCCTCGGCAATTCCCAGCTGAGTAGCGACGTCCGCCGGTGGATTGACAATCGAGAAATCGTAGACCACCGAGGTCACCTTCTCCCCGCGGTGCTCATACGAAAAACCCTGGGCGCGGTCATTTTTGCCCTGGAAAAATGCCTGGTCGGGGAGACCCGCCGTGTCCTTAACGTAGGTGCCCGACCCGCGCCGGCTGGTGACAAGGCCCTCCTCGGTGATCTGCTCGATAGCTCGTTTGACGGTGATTTTGGAAACGCTATAGAGCTCGCAGAACTCAACGACGGTGGGTAGCTTGTCGCCCGGCTTAAGGGAGCCGTCCTCGATGCTTCGACGGATATCTGCAGCTATCGCCTCGTATTTGGGAATCATGGAACCTCCTTTCCGGCTTGATTGAGTACAGAAGAAAGTATAGTCAACACCTAAGCATCCCTATTGCGTTTTTGAAAAGTTCGAGAAAGGTTTAATTAAAAAACGCTTCTCTTTAAAAACTAGAGCGCTCTAAATGAATATGCATTCGAATAATGTGGTATTGAGCAAATTGATCGACTCGAGGATGGGGTTGAGCCGTTTTACCGCCCAACGAACCAAATACCATGCCCTGCGTTTTCACAGATAAAACCTGCCAAAACAAACCTGTCCCTTTTTGGCAGGTTTTTGCCTTGGGAGCGGTACCATACAGGCAATGTTTAAACGAGAAAGGCGGGCTCCCATGGAACCTAAGCAGTATTACATCGGCATCGACGTCGGCGGCACTTCGGTTAAGGAGGGCCTGTTCGACGAGGATGGTAACCTGCTGGCCAAGGCCAGCGTGCCCACGCCGCCTATCGTTGACGCCGCGGGCTTTGCCGCGGTGACCGAGGCTATCGACCAGGTGGTCGCCAAGGCCCAGATTCCGCGCGCCTTTGTGGCGGGTATTGGCCTGGCCGTTCCGTGCCCCATCCCGGCATCGGGCGATGCCAAGGTCAAGGCCAACATTGCCATTAACCTGCCCGAGCTAAGAGTCGCCATTCAGGAGCACTGCCCCGACGCGGTTGTTAAATACGAGAACGATGCCAACGCCGCTGCCATGGGCGAGGCCTGGCTCGGCTCTGCCAAGGGCGTACAGAACGTGGTGATGGTCACCATTGGTACCGGCGTGGGTGGCGGCGTTATCGTCAACGGCGACGTGGTGTCGGGCGTTGTGGGCGCCGGCGGCGAGATTGGCCACATGTGCCTGAACCCCGAAGAGGAGCGCACCTGCGGCTGCGGCGGACATGGCCACCTGGAGCAGTATTCCAGCGCCACCGGCGTGGTGAGCAACTACCTTGCCGAGTGCAAAAAGGCCGGCGTCGAGCCCATCGAGCTCACTGGGCCTTCTGATTCCAAGGACGTGTTCCAGGCCTGCCGCGAGGGCGACAAGCTCGCGCTGGCCGCGGCCGATACCATGGCCGACTATCTCGGCCGCGCACTGGCGCTTATCGCCAACGTGGTTGATCCCGAGATGTTCCTCATCGGCGGCGGCGCCTCCGCCTCGGCCGATGTCTACCTCGACAAGGTCCGCGAGCACTTTAAGCAGTACGCGCTTTCCGCCTCGCGCGAGACGCCCATTAAGGTCGCTTCGCTCGAAAACGACGCCGGCATCATCGGTGCCGCCTACGTAGCCCTGCGCGCCGCCGGCAAATAGTTGGTGCAAGGGGGACAGGTTACTTTGCACCAACATGGTGCAAAAGGGACAGCCTTGGCCCCCGTGCCTGCGCCCCAAAATATGCCGTGGCCCTTCCGTCTGCGAAGGCTCGGCATCGGCGTGCTACCATAGCTACGTCCAAGTACACATATCAAGTGGAGGATATCCATGGCAAACGTTCTTGTCTTTGGTCACCAGAACCCCGATAACGACGCCATCATGAGCGCCGTCGTCCTGTCCCAGCTGCTCAACCAGGTTGAGTATGCCGGCAACACCTACGAGGCCTGCGCCCTTGGTCAGCTTCCGGCCGAGTCCGCCAAGCTGCTTGCCGACGCCGGCATTGCCGAGCCCCGCGTGATCGAGTCCGTCGAGGCCGGTCAGCTCGTCGTTCTCACCGACCACAACGAGTCTGCCCAGTCCGTCGCCGGTCTTAAGGACGCCACGGTCTTTGGCGTTGTCGACCATCACCGCATCGGCGACTTCGAGACCGCCGGCCCGCTGCATTACATCTGCCTGCCCTGGGGCTCCAGCTGCACCATCGTCACCAAGCTCGCCGGCGTGCTCGGCGTTGAGCTTTCCGACGTCCAGGCCAAGCTGCTGCTCTCGGCCATGATGACCGACACGCTCATGCTCAAGAGCCCCACCACCACCGATGTCGACCGCGCCGTCGCCGCCAAGCTCGGCGAGCAGGTGGGCGTCGACCCGGTCAAGTTTGGCATGGAGGTCTTCCTCACCCGTCCGTCCGGCTCCTTCACTGCAGCCGAGATGGTCGGCAACGACATCAAGATGTTCGAGCCCGCTGGCAAGAAGCTGCTCATTGGCCAGTACGAGACCGTCGACAAGAGCCGCGCACTCGGCATGATCGACGAGATCCGCGAGGCCATGCGCGCCTACGCCGCCGAGAAGGGCGCCGACGGCATTGTCCTGTGCATCACCGACATCATGGAGGAGGGCTCGCAGGTCCTGCTCGAGGGCGAGACCGAGGCTGCTCAGAAGGGCCTGGGCATTGCCGACGAGCACGACGGCGTCTGGATGCCGGGCGTCCTCTCCCGTAAGAAGCAGGTCGCTGCCCCCATCATGGCCGCCTGCTAGGTTTAGTTGACCAAACGCCCCGACCGGATCGCGGACGCCCCGCGCTCCGGTCGTTTTTTTGTGCACGTCGCCGCGTCGTCTCTTGGACAGGCGTGCCTGTGCCGTTGAGCAAATAATGTTCAACCTGTGGTTCCGCTTTTCGGCCGCGCTTGCGCGCTTGTCGCGCAGGGTAGGCTAGATGCAAGCGTAATACGTTAGAGCGCGGCGCCGCCATCTGGGCGGGCCGTGCTTTTTTAAGACGGGAGCTTTCCCGTGAAAGGAGCCGCCCATGGCAGCAACTGAGCAGCTGTTCAATGTTCGTGAGCGCAAGCGCTTTGAACGTCACGACATCTGGGAGCGCATTGCCGAGAACGGCACCATTTCTGCCGCCGTCATGGTGATCGCCGCCATCGCCGCCGTCATCTGCGCCAATACCGATGCCTACGAGGCCATCCATCACTTTTTGGAGACCCCGCTGTATGTGGGTCTGGGCAACCTTACGGCTGGTCTCACCGTTGAGCTTTTCGTCAACGACTTCCTCATGGCGATTTTCTTTTTGTTGGTGGGCATTGAGCTTAAGTACGAGATGACGGTCGGCGAGCTCAAGAATCCGCGTCAGGCCATGCTTCCCATGTTGGCGGCGGTGGGCGGCGTCGTCGTTCCCGCCTGCATCTACCTGATCTTTAACCATGCCGGCGCCCGCAACGGTTGGGCCATCCCCATGGCAACCGATATTGCCTTTGCGCTGGGCGTGCTGTCGCTTTTGGGCAACCGCGTTCCCAACGGCGTGCGCGTGTTCTTCTCGACGCTCGCTATCGCCGACGACCTGATCTCCATCGCCGCCATCGCCATCTTCTACGGTCAGAGCCCCAATCCGTTTTGGTTGGGCGCCGCCGCGCTTGTGACCTGCGCGCTCGTGTGGCTCAACAAGACGCAGCATTACCGCCTTGCCCCGTATTCGGTACTGGGGCTGCTGTTGTGGTTCTGCATGTTCAAGAGCGGCGTACATGCCACGCTTGCTGGCGTCATCCTGGCCTTCACCATTCCGGCCAAGTGCGGCGTCAAGCTCGATAGTCTCACCGATTGGCTGGGCGAGTGCCTGCCGCTGCTCGATGACCGCTACGACGACGAGGCACACATCCTGGGCCAGCATGACTTTACCGTCTCGACTACCAAGGTCGAGCGCGTCATGCACCGCGTGACCCCGCCGCTTATCCGTATGGAGCGTCTGATCTCCACGCCGGTCAACTTTGTGATCCTGCCGATCTTTGCGTTCGTAAACGCTCAGGTTCGCTTAGTGGGCGTGGACATGAGCACGCTGCTCACCGATCCGGTGACGCTCGGCGTGTACTTTGGCATGCTGCTGGGCAAGCCGATCGGCATCTTTGGTATGACGTTTGCCCTGGTTAAGCTTAAGGCCTGCGAGCTGCCGCACAATGTCAACTGGCACATGATTGCCGGCGTGGGCATTCTGGGCGGTATCGGCTTTACCATGTCGATTCTCATCAGCGGCCTTGCCTTCCCGACGGCCCAGTTTGAGGTTCTTGCAGCCAAGGCCGCTATTCTCGCCGGTTCGGTCACCGCAGCCGTGCTCGGCATGATCTACATGAGCGTGGTCTGCAAGCATCCCGCGCCCAAGGACGAGTAGGGGCACATACAAGTTTGAAAACGCTGCCTGTGAATACCATCACGGGCAGCGTTTTAGTCATTGGGGACGTTCTTAAATGACTAGGCTTATTCCACCGTTCCGTAGACGGCGCCCCAGCCGTGGGCGGCCAAGGCGGAGTTGAGCTGGTCGCAAAGTGACTGGCGGTCGTAGTAGCCGGGCGGCAAAAGATTCACGATCTCCATGAGGTCGGGCGCCAGGTCCAAGATTTCGGCCTGTACGATCAGATCCAGGCGGTCGATGGCGTGGCGGTCGTAAAACAGTCCGTCGACCAGGCGCTGCAAGTCGCCGAATTCCTCGGCCTGAAACGATCCGTACTCCATAGTGCCTCCTTGGGCGCCCCACGCCGGCATGCGCGGCGATTCGTAATTGATTGCGATGAACTTAATCTATCACGGCTTCATAACGTTGCGACGATGGCGGTCTATACTTAGACGAACTGCAACGTACCGCTTCGCGAAAGGTCGCACCCCATGCAGACGATCTACCAGAAGATGGAAACCACCGAACTCGATGCCGCCATCGAGGCGCTTAAAGCCGAGGTTGCCGAGGTCAAGGCCAAGGGCCTGGCGCTCGACATGGCGCGCGGCAAGCCGTCGCCCTCCCAGGTGAACATTTCTCGCCCCATGCTCGATATCCTCAATGCCGATGCCGATCTGCACGACGGCAATGTCGACTGCTCCAACTACGGTTGCTTCGAGGGCATTCCCTCGGCACGCAAGCTGGCGGGGGAGTTCCTGGGTTGTCCTGCCGAGCAGACGCTCGTACTGGGCTCATCGAGCCTGCTGATCGAGCACGATATCGCCGGTATGTTCTGGCGTTGCGGCTCGTGCGGCAGCGACCCTTGGGAGGCTTACGAGGCAGCGCACGACGGCAAGAAGGTCAAGTTCCTGTGCCCCGTTCCCGGCTACGATCGCCACTTTGGCATCACCGCCGACTTGGGCATCGAGAACGTCCCCGTCGCGATGACCGACAACGGCCCCGACATGGACGAGGTTGAGCGCCTGGTTGCCACCGACGACTCCATCAAGGGCATCTGGTGCGTGCCCAAGTATTCCAACCCCACGGGCATCACCTTTAGCGAGGACACTGTGCGTCGCCTGGTCGAGATGCCCACGGCCGCGCCCGATTTCCGCATCTTCTGGGACAACGCCTACTGCGTGCACGACCTGTACGACGAGACCGACGAGCTCGCCAACATCTTCGATCTTGCCCGCGCGGCGGGCACCGAGGACCGCGTGGTGGCCTTTGCCTCGACGTCCAAGATCACCTTCCCGGGTGCCGGCATCGGCTTTATCGGTGCGAGCCCCGCGGTCATCGCCGAGTTCTCCAAGCGCCTGAAGGCCGGTCTTATTAGCGCCGACAAGCTCAACCAGCTGCGTCACGTGCGTTTCCTTCCCACCATCGAGGCGGTCAAGGAGCACATGAAAAAGCATGCCGAGTTCCTGCGCCCGCGCTTTGAGGCCGTTGAGCGTAAACTCACCGAGGGCTTGGGCAACACGGGTTGCGCCACTTGGACTCATCCCCATGGCGGCTACTTTGTGAGTTTCGATGGCCCCGAGGGCTCGGCCCAGAAGGTCGCCGCGCTTTGTGCCGACCTGGGCGTCAAGCTCACGCCGGCTGGTGCCACCTGGCCTTATGGCAAGGATCCGCGCGACACCAACATCCGCATCGCGCCGAGCTATCCCACGGTCGAGGACCTGGAGGCCGCGCTCGATGTGCTGGTGCTGGCCGTCAAGCTCGTCGCTGCCGAGCTTGCGCGTTCCGAGCGCGCCTAACGCGTAGGACCCCGCAAGTCCGCGCCTAGTACTATCCGCACTTTCGATACGTAAAGGAGCGTATACATGGATTTGGGTATTTCCACCAACCCCACGCCAGAGCTCTACACCATTAAGGTGACCGGTGAGATCGATATCTCTAACGCCGATAGCCTGCGCAATGCCATCGACCTGGCGCTCGAGCAGCCCACTGAGGCCGTTGAGCTCGATTTTGCCCAGGTGAGCTACATCGATTCGACGGGCATTGGCGTGCTTGTGGGCGCCGCACACCACGCAGCTGATCATGGTAAGCGTTTTAGCTGCGTCAACGTGCAGCCCCCGGTGATGCGCGTGGTTCAGCTGTTGGGCGTCGACCAGGAGATTTCGATCACCGCTGCATAATCTTTGCTCCCAAAAGGGCGTGCCGTTTGGCATATGTTTGTGATGCGCTCGGACGTTTTGGCGTCCGGGCGCTATACTTGACCGAATGAATAGACGAGTTCCGGCCGAATGGCGCGGTGCGGGCTCGACTCACATCGAGCCTTGGAGGTATGTGTGTTTGGTATTGGAGAGGGTGAGCTCGCGATCATCGTGGTCTTCGGCTTTTTGCTGTTTGGCCCGGATAAGCTCCCGCAGATGGGCCGCACGATCGGCCGTGCTATCCGTCAGTTCCGCGAGACGCAGGAAAAGATGACGGCCGTTGTTCAGTCCGAGATTATCGATCCGGTGAGCGAGGCCGCGTCGGCCCCGGTCAAGCCCAAGAAGACTGCTGCGACCGACGACGATTCCGATGCGGACGAGGATGCCGCCGAGACGGCAGCGCCCGCCAAGAAGGAGACCTTTGCCGAGCGTCGCGCCCGTCTTGCTGCCGAGAAGGCCGCAAGCGAGGGCGCTGCTGAGGGCGAAGGCGCTGTTGATGAGGCCGAGGGTACAGAGCCTGCTGCTGCCGTCGAGCCCGAGCCTGCTGCAGAGCCCAAGCCCGAGCCGGCAGAGCCCACGACGGCTGACCTCTACGCCCGTCGTCCCCGCAAGCGCAAGGCCGTCGTCGACCAGCTCGCTCGCGAGCTCGAGGTCGAGGACGATGCCGAGGCTGCTGCCGCCGACGCCCCGAAGGGAGGCGATGAGTAATGCCGATCGGACCTGCGCGCATGCCGCTCTTCGATCACCTGGGAGAGCTCCGTCGCCGCCTGACCATCGTGGTCGTTTCGGTGTTTGCCGCCGCCATCGTGCTGTACTTTGCCACGCCCGTGGTGCTCGATATTCTTGAGGACCCCATCCGCTCCTTTGTGCCGGACGGTAAGTTTTACATCACCACCACGCTCGGCGGCTTTGGCCTGCGCTTCTCGCTTGCCATCAAGATGGCCGTGGTCATGTGCACGCCCATGATCATCTGGCAGATTCTGGCATTTTTCCTGCCGGCACTGCGCCCCAACGAGCGCAAGTGGGTTGTGCCCACGGTGCTCGCCTCGACGGTGCTGTTCTTCCTGGGTGCCATCTTCTGCTACTTCATCATCATCCCGGCGGGCTTTGAGTGGCTCATCGGCGAGACCTCGGCTGTCGCTACGGCGTTGCCCGATCTGGAGAACTACGTCAACATGGAGCTGCTCTTTATGATCGGCTTTGGTGTGGCGTTTGAGCTGCCGCTCATCATCTTCTACCTGTCCGTTTTCCACATCGTGTCCTATGCGGCCTTCCGCAGCGCCTGGCGCTACGTGTACGTAGGCCTGCTCGTGGGTTCGGCTGTGATTACGCCCGACGGCTCGCCCGTTACGCTGGGTCTCATGTATGGCGCCCTGCTCTCGCTCTACGAGATTTCGCTCGCCATCGCTCGCGTGGTCATTACCGCGCGCGAGGGCAAGGAGGGCCTGTTCGTGAGCCGTCTGGACCTGTTCTCGGACGACGAGGACGACGAGGAGTAAATCGGTATGCACGAGGTTGGCATTGTCAACGGCATACTCGATACAGTGATTCGCGCGGCGCGTGGGGCGGGGGCCTCGCGCGCCGTTTTGGTAACGCTTCGTATCGGGGATATGACCGAGGTCGTGCGCGAGGCACTCGACTTTGCGTGGGAGACGTTTCGCGATGAGGACCCGCTCACGCGCGGCTGCGAGCTTGCCGTGGAGGAGGTCCATCCACAAAGCGAGTGCCTGGACTGCGGCGAGGTCTTTGAGCACGACCGTTTCCATTGTCGCTGCCCCCAGTGTGGCGGCGCCAACGTGCGCCTGCTGCACGGCCGCGAGCTCGATATCGCAAGTATCGAAATCGAAACCCCCGACGATTAGCCCGCTAGCCATCTAATGATGGGGTATAAAGGGGCCAAAGTAAGGAGCGCTAAGTATGGCCGAGAAAACGATTGATATCGCGTCGCCGATCCTGTCGCGCAACGAGCGCCTGGCAGATCAGCTGCGTCAGCGATTTAATGAGGCAGGCACCTACGTGATCAATGTGCTGTCGAGCCCCGGCTCGGGTAAGACCACCACGATTCTGGGCACCAACGAGCGCCTGCGTGACAAAGCCGGCCTGCGCTGTGCCGTCATCGAGGGCGATATCGCCTCGGATGTCGATGCCATCACCATGAAGGAAGCCGGCATGCCCGCCATCCAGATCAACACGGGCGGCCTGTGCCACCTCGAGGGCAACATGATCATGGAGGCCGTCGACGCCTTCGACCAGGCTGTGGGTCTGGAGAACATCGACGTCATCTTTATCGAAAACGTGGGCAACCTGGTCTGCCCGGTCGACTTTGACCTGGGCGAGAACCTGTCCATCATGATTCTCTCGGTGCCCGAGGGCGACGACAAGCCCATCAAGTACCCGGGCATCTTCCAACACGCCGGCGCGCAGCTGCTCAACAAGGTCGACGTGGCTCCGGCTTTCGATTTTGACATGGATAGGTATACTAAGACACTCGATGACCTCAATCCGCAGGCGCCGCGGTTTGCCGTGAGCGCGCGCAAGGGCGAGGGCATGGATGCCTGGTGCGATTGGCTCATCGGGCAGATTGAGCAAGCAAGGGCGTAAGTCGGCCGCCATACGGGCGGGCGTAGCCGCAGAGATACGAGATAGGAGCCTCTTTTGAAGCTCATCATCGCCGAGAAAAACGACGCCGCGCGTCAGATTGCCGAGCGTCTGTCCACGGGCAAGCCCAAAAAGGACAAGGTGTACAACACCGCCATCTACCGTTTTGAGTGGAAGGGCGAGGAGTGCGTGACGATCGGCCTTGCCGGTCACATCCTTGCGCCCGATTTTTGCGACAGCGTGCTGTTCGATAAAAAGCTGGGCTGGTATTCGGTCACGGAGGACGGTGAGATGCTGCCGGCCGATATGCCCGATGGCTTGGCCCGCCCGCCGTACGACACCAAGCGCAAGCCGTTTCTTGCCGACGGCATCTCCATCAAGGGCTGGAAGCTCGAGAGTCTGCCCTATCTCACCTGGGCACCCGTCATTAAGCTGCCGGCCGAGAAGGAACTCATCCGCTCGCTCAAGAACCTCGCCAAAAAGTCCGACAGTGTCATCATCGCCACGGACTTCGATCGCGAGGGCGAGCTGATCGGTTCGGACGCCCTCAACAAGGTGCGCGAGGTGGCGCCCGACTTGCCGGTCGCCCGCGCCCAGTATTCTTCGTTTACCAAGGCCGAGATCACGCAGGCCTTCGATAACCTTGTCTCGCTCGACCAGAACCTGGCCGACGCCGGCGAGAGCCGTCAGCACATCGACCTCATTTGGGGTGCAGTGCTCACGCGCTACCTGACGCTCGCCAAGTTTGGCGGCTTTGGCAACGTGCGTTCCGCCGGCCGCGTGCAGACGCCGACGCTTGCCCTGGTGGTCGAGCGCGAGCGCGAGCGCATGGCGTTTGTGCCCGAGGACTATTGGCAGATTCGCGGCATGGGCGCCGCGCAAGGCGCTGCCGAGGACGATCGCTTTAAGATCGCGCACAAGACGGCGCGCTTTACCGACAAGGATGCTGCTGAGACGGCGTACGGTCACGTTGACGGCGCTACGACGGCAACCGTCGCCGCGGTGACCAAGCGCTCGCGTAAGCAGCAGCCGCCCACGCCGTTTGCGACGACCTCGCTGCAGGCTGCCGCCGCGGCCGAGGGCATCTCACCTGCGCGTACCATGCGCATCGCCGAGTCCCTCTACATGGCCGGTCTCATCAGCTACCCGCGTGTCGACAACACCGTGTATCCCGCGACGCTCGATCTGGGCGCCGTGGTGAGCGACCTGGCAAAGATCAACCCGGCGCTGGCGCCCGTGTGCAAAAAGGTGCTCGCCGGCCCCATGAAGCCCACGCGCGGCAAGGTCGAGACCACCGACCACCCGCCTATCTACCCCACGGGCGAGGGCGATCCGTCCACGCTCGACGGCGGCCAGCGCAAACTCTATGACCTCATCGCCCGTCGCTTCCTGGCAACGCTCATGGGGCCCGCGACCATCGAGAACACCAAGCTCGAGCTCGATGTGAACGGTGAGCCGTTCGTGGCTTCGGGCGACGTGCTCGTGACCCCGGGCTTCCGCGAGGCATATCCGTACGGTCTCAAGCGCGACGAGCAGATGCCGCCGCTTGAGCAGGGCGACACGGTCGACGTGTTCGACATTAAGCTCGAGGCCAAGCAGACCGAGCCGCCCGCGCGCTACAGCCAGGGCAAGCTCGTGCAGGAGATGGAAAAGCGCGGCCTGGGCACCAAGTCCACGCGCGCGAGTATCATCGAGCGCCTGTATGCCGTGCGCTATCTCAAAAATGATCCCGTTGAGCCGAGCCAGCTGGGCATCGCCATCATCGACGCGCTGTCGCAGTTTGCCCCGCGCATCACGAGCCCCGATATGACCAGCGAGCTCGACGGCGACATGACCCGCGTGGAGCGCGGCGAGGACACCGAAGAGCATGTCGTGACGCACTCGCGCGCGCTGCTGGCCGGCGTGCTCGACGAGCTGCTCAAGCATACGCAGGAGCTGGGCGACGCCATCAGCGACGCCGTCACGGCCGATGCGCGCGTGGGCGCCTGCCCCAAGTGCGGCAAGGACCTGGTTATGAAGACGAGCGCCAAGACCCGCGGCAGCTTTATCGGCTGCATGGGTTGGCCCGACTGCGACGTGACCTATCCGGTGCCGAGCGGCGTCAAGGTGAGCCCGCTCGAGGGCGAGGCCTCCGTGTGCCCCGAGTGCGGCGCGCCGCGCATCAAGTGCCAGCCATTCCGCCAGAAGGCCTTCGAGATCTGCGTGAACCCCACGTGCCCCACCAACTACGAGCCCGATCTTAAGGTGGGCGAGTGCAAGGTGTGTGCCGAGGCCGGACGTCATGGCGACCTGATCGCGCACAAGAGCGAGAAGAGCGGCAAGCGCTTTATCCGCTGCACCAACTACGATGACTGCGGCGTGAGCTATCCGCTGCCGGCGCGCGGCAAGCTCGAGGCGACGGGCGAGACCTGCCCCGAGTGCGGCGCCCCCATCGTGGTGGTCAACACGGCGCGCGGTCCGTGGCGTATCTGCGTCAACATGGACTGCCCGACCAAGGAGAAGAAGCCCGCCCGCGGTCGCAAGACCACAACCAAGGCGAGCACGGCAAAGAAGACGACGGCGGCCAAGAAGACCACGGCTAAGAAAGCCACTGCCGCCAAGAAGACGACCGCGAAGAAGTCGACTGCCAAGAAAGCAGCCTCCGACAAGTAACGGCGCGGTCGAAACATTGTCTAAAAAACGAGCGAGGACCCCACGATCCTCGCTCGTTTTTTTTGACCGGCAGTTAGGGACGTTCCTTTTCTGCCGGCAGTTTAGGAACGTCTCTAACTGCCGGCTCGGGAACGACAAAGCGCTAGTTCACCTCGACGGGTTTGGCGCCGGGATAGCGCTCCTCAAAGTCTAGGCGGTACTTATTGTCATTGGTACCCGCCACGTTGTCGCGCGACAGCGGCGCCACGATCTCATTCTTGTGGTCCGCAGGCTTGGCGTATTTCAGGCTGATCTCCCAGGCATCACAGATTGCGTCAATGCGGTGATCCAGGTCGTCGTACAGGGCGATGATGTCCTTCCAGGAGCTGTAGTTCTTGGAGCTCGTCGGGACGTCCAGGTCCTCGACGATGTCGTAATACTGCTCGATGGTGTCCTCCGTGCGCTCGGCGACGTCGGCGAGATTTTGACGGGTGGTTCGATCCTCTTCCAGATAGTTGCCGTTGAAGTTCTGCGCGCAGCCACGGACCTGGCTGTCGAGATCTTCGAGCAGGTCGTAGTATTCGCTCAGGCGACGGTAGAGGTTCTGCTCGGAGAGCGTTGCTTCGCCGCCATCCTCGTCGTCATCGTCATCATCGTCGTACAGGCTGTTGGGATCGCCGAGAGGCTTTAGGTCATCGTCGTCGACGTCATGGTGCAGCTTAGCTACCGCGACAGTCGTCTGCGTGGCGGCGTTGTCGAAAGGCTTGATCACAAAGAAAACGACCAGGGCGATGATGATCGCCACCAGCACAACAATAACGGCGATAAGCGGCCCGGTGCCGCTCTTTTTGGGAGCGGGGGTCTGTGGCGAAGCGGGCGCGTATGCGGGAGCCGGCTGCTGTTGGGGCGAGCCGCTCGCGACGGGTATGCGCTGCGTGGTCTCGACGGCCTCGGTCCTTGCGGCAGGGTCGGGGCTATAGGCGAGGGAGTCATCCGCCTTGGCTTGCGGCGTATCAAGGGAGCCGGTCTGCTCAAAAGCGGGCTGGCTATCGCTTGCGGCTGTTTGCTCAACGGGTGCACCGCATGAGGTGCAGAACTTGGCATCATCTGCAAGAAGCTTGCCGCACGAGGCGCAATACCGAGACATTGCCACTCCTTTCGCCACATTTCAATGCAATACGACGATTATACCCAGCATCCAAAATTCCCCATCATAAGTTGCGGTGAAATAGGGACTGTTTGGCGGTCTCAGAGCTTCAATCAGTCCCTATTTCACCGCAACTTTGGAAAGGCGCCTTTAGCCATTGGGGACGCGCCGAGCACTGGGGTATCATGGCTTGGTTGATATATCTGCATTTACGCGCCTTGTAGGAAGGGGCTGCGCCCATGGCTTTTGAGCCTGCTCAACATAGCTTTATCACGCTCGAGGGCGTCGACGGTGCCGGCAAGTCCACGCAGGCGCGCCTGCTTGCCCGCGCGCTCGAACTCGCTGGCTATCAGGTCGTAACTCTGCGCGAGCCGGGTGGCACTGCCATCAGCGAAAAGATTCGCGCCCTGCTGCTCGACCCCGCCAACACGGCGATGGGCGATACCTGCGAGCTGTTGCTCTACGAGGCTGCGCGTGCCCAGTTGGTGCACGAGGTCATAGCCCCCGCCCTTGCGGCCGGCAAGGTGGTCCTGTGCGATCGCTTCTACGATTCCACGACCTGCTACCAGGCATTTGCCGACGGCCTCGATCGCCAGATGGTGCGCGACGCCAACAACCTGGCCGTCGCGGGAACGCACCCGGCGCTCACACTCGTCTACCACATCACGCCCGAGCAGGCGGCGCTACGCATGGCAGCCCGTGGCGCGGCAGATCGCATGGAGGCTAAGGGCATGGCATTCCAGGAGCGTGTCTACGAGGGGTTTTGCGCAATTGCTGCCGAGGAGCCAGACCGCGTAAAGCTCATCGACGCCACTACGACCGTCGAGGAAGTCTTCGAGAAGACGGTCGAGCAGGTTCGCGCGTACGGTCTCGACATTCCGCAGGAAGCCGTCGCCGCCGCGCTTGCCAAGGAGGCCGAGTAACATGGCCCCCGCTCAGGCAAGCCTGCTGGCCAAGCTCGACACCCAAGAGCGCGTGCGTGACTTTTTGACCAATGCCGTCGCTAGCGGTCGCGCATCGCACGCCTACCTGTTTTTGGGCGCTCCCGGCGCGGGCAAGCTCGACGCCGCGTGGGCGCTCGCCCAAGCCTTCCTGTGCGAGCAGAATGGCTGCGGCTCATGCGATAGCTGCGTGCGCGTCGCCCGCCATACGCACCCCGACGTGCACTATTACACGCCCGAGAGCGCCACGGGTTACCTCATTGCCCAGACCCGCGAGCTGCTCGATGACGTGCCACTGGCGCCCATCCGTGCCAAGGCCAAGGTCTACATCATCGACCGTGCCGAGCAACTGCGTGCCAACACCGCCAACGCACTGCTCAAAACGCTCGAGGAGCCGCCCGAGGGCGTTATGTTTATCTTGCTGGGCACCTCGGCCGACGTGATGCTGCCCACTATCGTGAGTCGTTGCCAGTGTGTGCCGTTTCGGCTGGTATCGCCCGCCGTCGCCGCGCAGGCCGTGAGCCGCGCCACCGGTCAGGACCCTGCGCGTTGCCGCATGGCGGTCGCCGTGGCGGGAAGCCCCACACGCGGCATCGAGTTTCTTAAGAGCGCCGAGCGCCAGGACGCCCGCCGTCAGATGGTCCGTGCCATCGACTCACTCATTGCCGCCGACGAGGCCGACGTGCTCAGTCGCGCCAAGTCGCTCATCGTCGCCGTCAAGGCGCCGCTTGCCGAGGTCAAGTCCACGCAGGAAAAGGTACTCGAGCAAAACGCCGACTACCTGTCGCGTGGAGCATTGAAGCAGCTTGAGGACCGCAACAAGCGCGAACTCAACGCGCGCGAGCGTTCGGGTATCATGGAAGCGCTGGCGAGCGCGCGGACGCTCATGCGCGACGTGCTGCTGACACTTCAGGACGAGGCAGCCGACGTGGTGAACGAGGACGTGCGCGACACGATCGGTCGGCTTGCCGCCGCGACCAATGTTGCGGGTGCCACCCAGGCGCTCGAGGCGGTCGCGACCGCCGAGCGCAACATCGCCAGAAACGTTACTCCCCAGCTGGCCATCGAGGTCATGCTGTTCGATATCAGGAAGGCACTGAAATGCCGTTAGTCGTACCCGTTAAGTTTACCTACGCCTCGCGCGACCTGTGGTTTGACCCGCAGGACCTGGATATCCTCGAGGCAGATTACGCTATTTGCTCCACCGAGCGCGGAACCGAGATCGGCCTGGTCACGGCTGATCCCTTCGAGGTACCGCAAGACGAGATCGGTCAGCCGCTCAAGCCCGTGCTGCGTGTGGCGAGCGACATCGACCTGCAGCTTGCCGACGACCTGGCCATCCAGGGTGACGAGGCCATGGTCGATTTCCGCCGTCTGGTCAAAGAGCTCGACCTCGAGATGAAGCCGGTCGGCGTCGAGTACCTGTTTGGCGGCGAGAAGGCCGTGTTCTACTTTGCCGCCGAGGAGCGCGTCGATTTTCGCCAGCTCGTCAAGGATCTGTCCTCGACGCTGCACATTCGCGTCGACATGCGCCAGATCGGCGTGCGCGACGAGACCCGCCTGGTGGGCGGCTATGCCCAGTGCGGACAGGAGCTCTGCTGCACGCGCTTTGGCGGACAGTTTGAGCCCGTCTCGATCCGCATGGCAAAAGAGCAGGACCTACCGCTCAATTCCTCCAAGATCAGCGGCGTGTGCGGCCGCCTGATGTGCTGCTTGCGCTACGAGTTCGAAGCGTACAAGGACTTTAAGAGCCGCGCGCCCAAAAAGAAGACGCTCATCGATACGCCGCTCGGCAAGGCGCGTATTCAGGAATATGACACGCCGCGCGAGCAGCTGGTGCTGCGTCTGGAGAACGGCAAGGTCTTTAAGGTCAACCTGGCCGATATGACCTGCTCGGAGGGCTGCAAGAAGAAGGCCGCCGAGCAGGGCTGCAACTGCCGCCCCGACTGCGTGACGCGCGATGTGCTCGAGCGCATCGAGTCGCCCGAGATGCGCCTGGCGCTCATGGAGCTCGATCGCGAGAACGGCGTCGACGTGGGCGATGGCCTGTCGAGTGCCGACCGTCTGGCCGGCACGTCGATGCCCAAGCGCCGTCGTCGCGATGCCGATTCCGATGCTCGCGCCGGTCAGGGCCAGGGCGAGGGCCGTGGCCGCGGAAAGGGCCGTGGTAAGGCCGAGGCACCCGAGGCCGAGGAGGCCGCTGGCGGCCGTCGCCGCCGCAAGCGTGCGGGCTCTGCCGATGCCGGCGAGGCCGCAGCCGCCGGCAAGAACGGCGCTCGCGAGCGCGAGGTTCAACAGCCCCAGCAGCAGAATCGCGGCGGTGGCATGAATCCCACACGCCGTCGTCGCCGTCATCTGTCGAGCGAGGAGCGCGAGGACGCCTTCCGCGCCGCAGCTGCTCGCGAGGCTGGTGCCGCTTCCAAGGGTCCCTCGGCCTCCGATGCGCCTGTCGACAAGGGCGGCAAGTCACGTGGCGAGGAGGAGCGCGCGCCGCGTCCGCGCCGTCGCCATTCCTCGGGCGCACAGCAGAAGCCTTCAGTGCCCTCCGTGGCCGATCAGGTCTCGGATGGCGAGGTCAAGGTCACGCGCCGTCGTCCCGGAGATGGCGGGGGAGCTGCTGCCAAGGCTTCGCGTGGCGCCGCTCGCGACGAGCGCGAGCCGCGCGAGGATCGCGGTGGCGAGGGCTCGGCCGACCAGGGTCAAAAGCGCCGTCGCCGTCGCCGTTCCCGCAAGCCGCGCCAGGATGGTGGCGAGGGCTCGACCCCGTCTTCGTCTGCACCACAACCGCCCGCCGGCGAATAACGCCCGCGAGCGGATTTAGCTCGCCTTGCCCCGAGCGCATCGGGGTATCATAGCGCTGAATCAACAACCCTCCCTGCGACCGAACGTAGGGAGGGTTGTGTCTTGAAGAGCCATCTGAACATATTGAGCCGTCTGCAGGGTGCCGGCGCCCTACCGTTTGCGGACGAATTGCTACCGTTTGCCGAGCGGGTGGCACGCGAGGCGCTCGAGGCATTGTCGCCAACACGATATGCCGGCTGCGAGCGCGCCGGTGCGCTTATTTGCCAAGACTGCCTGGCTGCGCTCACGCTCATCGACCCACGTCATAGCTGCACCCGATGCGGCGCCCCGTTTGGGGATTTGCTGTGCACTGAATGTTCGGTCGAGGGCACGTCCTCGGCAATGTCGGAGGCGCTCGACCGCTGCCTGGCGTGCGCCGTCTACGCGCATCCGCTGCCGCGCATCATTAAAGCGTACAAGGATGCGGGCGAGCGACGTCTGGCTCCGTATCTGGCGGAGCTGCTTTACGACACCGCCCTGCATGCCCAGGTCGTAGCGCCCGAACGCTTAGGAGGTGTGCTGTCCGGTGCGGATGCGGTGGTGTTTGTGCCTGCGACGGCGGCAGCGTTTCGGCGGCGTGGTTTTGATCATATGGAGGCTATTGCGCGCCCATTTTGCGAGCTGTCGGGTGTTCCCCTGCTCGATGCTCTCGTCAAGTACGGGCATGGCGACCAGCGCGAACTCGGTCGTGAGGAGCGCCGCGAGCGTGCCCAAGGCATGTACGAGACGGTTGAGGACGTGCACGGCCGCCGCCTGCTGCTGATCGATGACGTTATCACCACGGGCGCGACGATGGCCACGGCTTCGGCGGAACTCAAGCGCGCCGGCGCTGCGGCAGTCGATGGCATTGCTATCGCACGTGTTTGGTAGGGGTGGTTTTGTGGCAGTGAAGATTGAGCGGCGCAACGAGCCGACAGGCGAACAGCTAGCGGCTTCCGTAATCCTAACAGGTGCCTCGGCGCTTCGCATGATGCGCGCCGAGCGCCGGCAGATGGGCTATATCAGCTGGAAGGACCTTAATCCCGATGAAGAGCGCCGTGTGCTGCGCACGTCGTCGCCCTCGACCGAGGATATCTATCTTCCTGACTTGGTGCGAATTGGAGCCAAAAGTGGCGAGGTGCAGGAAGATCTGTGCTTGTTGGTGGGATCTGCGGCGCAGCGCCGCCGCATGCCTGGCGTAGGCTGGTCCGTGTGTTCCGGGTTGCCCGCCGGCTCGATTCTAGAGGTGGAACCGGGGGTGTACAGCCTATCTCCCGAGGCCCTTTGTGTTGCCGTTGCGCGTGAGGTCGGCTGCATCCAGGCGTTTGCCCTGGCCCAGGAGCTGTGCTCTAAGATTTCACTGAGCGACCGCGGGAAGTATCTGCCTCCCTACACCTCGCCTGTTACGAATAAACTTGCAAAGGACAAGGACCAGCCAGCAGACGTGGGCTACTTTGAAGTCGAGCCGGTGCTGATGCCCGATCGTCTGGCAGATTACCTTGCGGCATGCAAGGGGAATGTGGTCAAACAGCTGCTGCGTCTGTGTCCCTATCTTTCGGAAAACCTGCTCTCGCCCATGGAGTGCATCATGCTCGCCCTGTTTTCGCTTCCGTTTTCCTATGGCGGGTTTGCCTGCGGACCTTTTAAGACCGACTACAAGATCGAGTTCGATGACCGTGCGCAGGCAATCTCGGGGATGCCCCATGCAGTTTACGATGCATATCAGGAGGCAGCCCGGTTTGACCTGGAATACAACGGTGAGCTGGGCCATTCTTCTCGGAGGGGACGTATCCATGATGAAAAGCGCAACACGGGCTTGATTACTATGGGAATCGAGGTCGCGACGGTCAACAACGAAATGCTCTGTGACATGGAAGCGATGGAAGCGCTCGCATGGCGCATGTACCAGCGTATGCGAAAGCGGTACCGGAATCGTGTCGATGCCCGCAGGAAGAAGCAAGAGGCGTTGCTTAACACGCTGCGGGCGTGTTTTGGGCTTAAGCCGGTCTAATTCACGTCGAAAATAGGGGGTTAATCATATGCCCTGGCCAAAATATGGCAAATATGAGTACTGTCACTAAATCAGTAACAGCAAAATCAAGGAATTTAGGACTCGGAGGCGTCATAAAGTAAGAAGATAATAAACAAATGTAGAATAACTAAGCATCAGGTTGGCGACACTGAGCGCAAAATCTGTCCGAGAGGCTAAAACTGCCTGTTACTAAATTGGTGACAGTACTCATATTTGCCATTTTTTGGCCACAGCACCCTAGGAAGGGTGCCCCGGAGCTCCCCATAGGGGAGCTCCGGGCTTCACAGGGGCACGAATAGCCCACTCCGACCTGCGAAATCTGTACTCGCGATGCGAATAACGTCCCTAACCTTAAACTTTAGCTTGAACTTAGCTATAATGCGCTACGTTCCTGCCAGGCTGTGGTTGCGGATGGGTGAAATGCCCACCCTAGTCCAAGACAGACGCGGTCAAAGGGATCCACGTAAGCGACCGCGTGCGCGCGGCGCGATCATGGCGCGTCCTAGATGTAAGCCGCACCGTCCGTTCTACTTTCTTTGGGGCAATACCGCCTCGCGGGCGAGCGGGCCAGTCGTGAAGGTGGCTGCGGCCTCCCGAGCAAACACCCCGGTGCGCAAGTGTGGGGTCAAATACCAGGTCAGCTGGTGGGAACAATCTGATATTCCGCGCATCGCACGGATCGTATACGACACAGAAGGCAGGGTAGTGGACATGGTGAGGGGCAGCTTGATGCACGCGGCTCGGTTAGGTGCTGGGACCGCAGCGGTCATCGCCGTTTTGGGTCTGAGCGGATGCGCGTCCAACCCGCTGTCTACGTTCACGACTCCCACGATCGACCAGATCGAGTACGAGACCGTCACGCCCACGGTGTCGGATGATGCCCTGGTCACTCCCGGTACCCTGACGGTTGCCCTCGATACCTCCGATGCGCCGCAGGCCATGCAGGGCGCTGACGGCGAGCTCACGGGGTATGCAGTCGACGCTGCCCGCGCCCTCGCAAGCCGTATGGGCCTTAAGGTCGCCTTTGTCGATGCGTCCTCGGCAGGTTCCGCGCTCGGCGACAAAAAGGCTGATATCTTTATCGGCGAGATCAACTCCACGGACGGGGACGTTAGCTCGCTCGGCACCTGCCTGTACGATGCCGCTTCCGTGTTCGGTAAAACCAGTGATGGTGGGTCGCTAAGCGTTTCCACCGATACCCTTAACACGTCTACTCTGGGTGTCCAGATGTCCTCGGCCTCGCAGGAGGCGCTTGCTAAGCAGAGCATCACCGCCAACCAAAAGACCTACCCCAACATCAACGAGTGCTTTGAGGCGCTCGAGTCCGGCGAGGTCGACTATGTGATCTGCGACTCCACGGCCGGCGGCTACCTTGCACGCCTGATGAGCGAGATCTCCTATGTCGGTGCGCTCGAGGCGCCCTCGACGCTTGGTGTTGCGGGCCTCTCGTCCAATGACGAACTGTGCCGTGCCGTGAGCGATGCCCTCGACGGCATCACGGTCGACGGTACGCTCGAGGCGGTCCACTGCGTCTGGTATGGCACGATGCCCTACGACCTCACCACTAAGACAGTATCTGGTGTCAACCTTCGGTCGTCTGGCTCCGCATCCTCCGGCAGCGAGTCCTCCGATTCCAACAATGAGACCGCATCCTCCGAGGACAAATCGTCCAGTCAGGAAGGCGCCATCACCGACGACGACATTAACAAACTCAATAGCTAGTTATTGCTAGGGGTGGTGTCTCCTATACGTTGGAAAGGACACCTCTTCACGGTTTCAACACGCACCGCCGGGCTTTCCCAATAGGGGAGCCCGGCTTTTTCGTTTCCGTAAAACCAGCAGGTCAAAGACATTTTTTAGGTGCAAAACCAAAGCCGCCGGCTCCCTCCTATAGCGCACTTTGCCACGGAAAAGTGCGAGACTTCGGTATGCGGTATCAAGCAATCGTTATTCGGGTCTTTAGGAATCCGCGTGATTAAATGCATGGCAATGGGTACATAGCCAGTACAGTAAGTCCCCGAGGCAGATTGGAGCCACGTATGGATATCAAGGTTTCTGGACGCAAGACGACGGTAACCGATGCTCTGCGTGCGCATGTGGATGAGAAGATCGGCGAGGCGCTCAAGGTTTTCGATATCGAGCCCATGACGGTCGACGTTGTACTGCGCTATGAGAAGAACCCCTCGAACCCCAACCCGGCAATCGTCGAGGTTACGGTTCGCGCCCGCGGTTCGGTGATTCGCGTTGCCGAGCATGGTGCAGATATGTACGCCGCCATCGACCTCTCCGCCGATAAGGTCACCCGCCAGCTGCGCAAGTTCAAGACCAAGGTTGTGGACAACCGCCAGGGTGGTGCCAGCGCAGCGGATGTTGCACCGGTCGAGCGTGTCGAGGATCTGGCCGACCTGCTGCTGCCCGAGGAGGACGACGACCTGCTCGTCCGCGAGAAGGTCATCGATGTCACCCCGATGACTGAGGAGCAGGCGCTGGTGCAGACCGATCTGCTCGGTCACGACTTCTACGTGTTCGAGAACGCGACGACTGGCCTCATCAATGTGGTGTATCACCGTAAGAATGGTGGATATGGCATCATCAAGCCCCGTATCGAAACGCTTGACGAGTAAAATACGTTAACTTGCATGAGTTAACGGTTGGCGGCCATCCCATGCGGGTGGCCGCCTTTTTACGTAAGGAGTCGCTTTGATGGACAAGGCTGCATCTACCGGCCATTCTGACCGTTGCCGCATCGTCGTCGATACCTGCTGCGACTTTAGCCCCGAGGTCGCTGCGAACCTCGATGTCGATATCTTGGGTTTTCCCTTCATTATCGATGGCGAGGAGCGCACGGATGACATCTGGTCGAGCATCACACCCAAGGAGTTCTACGACCGCATGCGCGCCGGTGCCCGCGTGTCCACCTCGGCTGTGTCGCTCGGTCGCTATATCGAGTTCTTTACCGAGTGCGCCAAAGAGGGTACGCCCACGGTCTACCTGTGCTTTACCTCGGCGCTGTCGTCGAGCTACAACTCCGCGTGCCAGGCGGCGGACGCCGTGCGCGCCGAGTATCCCGATTTTGAGCTGTACGTGGTCGACAACGCCCTGCCCTGTGCGACCGGCGAGCTCTTGGCGCTTGAGGCCGTGCGCCAGCGTTCGGCGGGACTGACCGCCAAGCAGCTGGTCGACTGGGCAAACGAGGCCAAGACCTATGTCCACGGTTACTTTACGCTCGAGAGCTTTGACGCGCTGGCTGCCGGCGGCCGCATTCCGCCCGCGGCGGCACAGCTCACGGCAAAGCTCGACGTCAAACCCGAGCTCTCCTACGACCTGGCCGGCTCGCTGTCGCTGATCGGCGTCAACCGCGGCCGCAAGAAGGCGCTCAAGTCCATTCTCAAGTCGTTCCGCGAGAACTATGTGCCCGATCGCACCATGCCCATCGCCATCATGACGGCCGATGCCGAAAAGGACGGCGACTGGCTCGAGGCCGCCATCCGCAAGGAGGAGGGCTGCGCCGACGTCACGATCATTCGCAGCTCCGTGGGTCCCACCATCGGCTCGCACGTGGGCCCCGGCATGGTGGCTTGCGCGTTTTGGGGTAAGAACCGCGCCGACAAGGCGTCGCTTTCCGACCGCATCGCCCGCCGCGTGCGCGGCCAGTAGGCAAGTAACGCGGCCGTAATCGATCCCAACTCACAGCCCAAACGCTGGCACCGAGTATTCAACCTGGTAACAACACCCAACCCAAAAGGAAAGGTTTCATGGCAAACAAGCTCTCTGTCGCATTTATCGGCACCGGAATCATGGGTGCCCCCATCGCCGGCCACATCCTGGATGCCGGCTATCCCGTCACGGTCAACAACCGCACCAAGTCCAAGGCCGCCGCGCTTATCGAGCGCGGTGCCGTTTGGGCCGATACGCCGGCCGACGCCGTGGCGAACGCCGATGTCGTCTTTACCATGGTGGGCTATCCCTCCGAGGTCGAGGAGCTCTACCTGGCGGGCGACGGCCTGCTCGCGTGCACCAAGCCGGGCGCGGTCCTGATCGACCTCACCACAAGCTCGCCCGAGCTGGCGCGCGACATTGCCGAGGCCGCCCAGGTCTCCGGTCGCATGGCGTTTGACTGTCCCGTCACCGGCGGCGAGTCGGGTGCTATCGCCGGCACGCTTACGGTTATCGTGGGCGCCACCGAGAACGACATTGCCCCGGTCCGCGATATCCTTTCCACCTTTGCGGCCAACATCTGCTGCTTCGACGGCGCCGGCAAGGGCCAGGCTGCCAAGCTCGCCAACCAGGTGTCGCTGGGCGCCTGCATGGTCGGCATGGCAGACGCCATGGCATTTGCCGAGCTGAGCGGCCTTGACCTGGAGAAGACCCGCCAGATGATCCTGGGCGGCACCGGCAAGTCCGGCGCCATGGAGAGCCTGGCCCCCAAGGCGCTCGACGGCGACTACAAGCCCGGCTTTATGGTCGAGCATTTCATTAAGGACCTGCGCCTGGCCCTTGCTTACGCCGACGACCGCGAGCTCGCGCTGCCCGGCGCCGACGTCGCCTTTACGCTCTACGACATGCTCGACGCCATCGGTGGCGCCAAGCTGGGCACCCAGGCCATCACGGTTCTCTACAAGGAGGAGGCCGACGCCATCGCCGCCGGTCTGGACTGGTCGCAGTATCGCCCCGAGGAGCATGGCGCTCACGAGGAAGGTTGCGGTTGCGGCGAGCACGGCGAGGACCATGAGTGCGGTTGTGGCCATCACCACGGCGAGGACCACGAGTGCTGCGGCGGCCACGGCCATGACGACGGCCACGAGTGCTGCTGCGGCCACCATCACGGGGAGTAGCGCCTATGAGCTGGACGTTCGTGGTGCTTGCGCTGGTGCTCTTTCTCTTTGCGATTTACATCGGCTTTTTGTGCGGCCAGTGGGCGTGCGAAAAGCGCGTGATCACCAAGCGCGACTACTGGATTGCCAACTTTGCAGGAGCGGCGGCAGTCGTCCTGCTGACCTGGGTGTTCTCGCTGTTCCCGCTGGTGCAGTTTGCGCCGATCGGCTGGCTCGGTGGCTTTATCGCCGGTCTTAAGATGAGCTTTGGCGAGTCCGTCGGTCCGTGGCGCAAGCACGACGAGGTCTTTAACGTCAACAAGGCTCATCGAGCCGCCGCCGACGCGGGCGACGCCGAGGAGCGCCGCCGCGCACGTCGCAATGGCGCGGCCGACCGACAGCTCATCTCGGTCACCGATGACAGCAAGGGTGCTGGCAAGCACGCTAAGAAATAGTAAGAAGAGGTAACTATGGCAGAAAACAAAGACGAACAGCTCACCGACGAGGAGCTGGCACAGCTCCAGCTGGCAGAGGAGAACGAGAACGCCGTCGATCGCCTGGTCCAGGAGCTCGGCTGCCCCACGCGCCGCATCCGCCAGTTTGCCGCCCGCGTGCTGCACCTGCTTGCCGAGCGCGATCCGCAGCGCGTCGTGCCCTGCGTGCCCGCGTTGATCGAGGCACTCGACCGCCCCGAGGCGCAGACCCGCTGGGAGGCCCTCGATGCCCTGACGGCGCTCGCCACCACCTGCCCTGAGCAGCTGGGCGATGCCTTTGAGGGCGCCGAGACTGCACTGTTCGACGAGATCTCCTCCACGCTGCGCTATGCCGCCTTCCGCCTGCTGTGCGTGTGGGGTGCCACGAGTGCCGAGCGTTCGCGCGAGGCTTGGCCCATCCTGGACGAGGCCATCCAGTGCTACCACGGCGACCTTGAGTATCGCGACATGCTCGGTTGCCTGTACGAGTTTTGCCAGGGCGAGATCGACGCCGAGGTCGCAGAGAAGCTTGCGCTGCGCCTTAAGTTCGACGCCGAGAACGGCAAGGGCAGCTATCTCAAGGCCCGTTCGAGCGAGATTTGCGAAATGCTTGTTAAACGTTTTGGCCTGGATCTCTCCAAAAAGAAGAAGCGTGCTAGCGTTAAAAAATCTGACGACGCCGAAGACGAGGAGTAACAGATTATGGCGCACGATGTAGTCCTGATTCCCGGTGACGGTATCGGTCCCGAGATTACGCAGGCAATGCGCCGCGTGGTCGAGGCCACCGGCGTCCAGATCAACTGGAACGTCCAGGAGGCCGGCGCCGGCGTCATGGACGAGTTTGGCACGCCGCTGCCCCAGCACGTGCTCGACGCGGTCGCCGAGACTAAGGTTGCCATCAAGGGCCCCATCACTACGCCGGTCGGCACGGGCTTCCGCAGCGTTAACGTGGCCCTGCGCAAGCACTTTGACCTGTATGCCTGCGTGCGTCCCTGTCTGTCGCAGCCGGGCGACGGCTCGCGCTTCCGCGACGTTGACCTGGTCATCGTGCGCGAGAACACCGAGGACCTCTACGCCGGTATCGAATTCGATGAGGGTGCTGCCGAGGTCGAGGAGCTCTCGCAGCTTGTCGAGCGTTCGGGCCAAAAGACCTTCGCCGCCGATTCCGCGATCTCGATCAAGCCCATCTCTATCGCCAAGAGCCGCCGTATTGTGGAGTACGCCTTTGAGTATGCCCGCCGCTGCGGCCGCAAAAAGGTGACGGCCGTGCACAAGGCCAATATCATGAAGGCGACCGACGGCCTGTTCCTGCGCGTTGCGCGCGAGGTGGCCGCCAACTATCCCGACATTGAGTTCAACGACAAGATCGTCGACGCCACCTGCATGGGCCTGGTCCAGAACCCCAACGACTTCGATGTCCTGGTGCTGCCAAACCTGTACGGCGACATTGTGAGCGACCTGTGCGCCGGCCTGGTGGGCGGCCTGGGTATGGCTCCCGGCTCCAACATCGGTGCCGACTGCGCCATCTTCGAGGCGACGCACGGCTCTGCGCCTGATATCGCGGGGCAGGATATTGCCAACCCCACGGCCGAGATCCTCTCTGCTGCAATGATGCTCGACCACTTGGGCGAGAACGACGCTGCCAATCGCATTCGTGCCGCCGTTTCTGTCACGCTCGACGAGGGCGAGCAGGTTACCGGCGACGTGCGTCGTGCCCAGACCGGCTCCGTTGAGGGCGCCGTGGGCACGCAGGCCTTTGCCGATGCCGTTATCGCGCACCTGGTCTAAGGTATGCACGCTGCAAACGCCTAAATAGTACTTAAGTGTTTGCGTATAACCTAAGAATCAATACGCCCGGCGCCTCGTCGGGCGTATTCTATTGGGGACTATGTTTCCTAACAAGGAGTAATTGATATGGGTCTGATTCAAAAGAAGGACGAGAAGGACGAGATCGACGGCATCCAGATCATCGAGCGCGGCGAAGGCCCCGACGGTGACGAGGACGAGAAGATCGACCTGGTCGTCGGCACGTCTGCCGAGCACATTGCCGCCGGCACGACGGCCGAGGAGGAGGATGCTCGCCTGGAGGCAAAGATCGCTGCGGATGCCGCCGACGAGAACCTCATGCCCGAGGAGCAGGACGAGGACGACGACTCCGACGAAGACGACCATGCATCCAAGCACAAGAAGACGATGATCGCCGCCTTCGTGGTTGCAGTCGTGATCGCTGCGGTGGTCGGCTTCTTTATTGGCAATGGCGGCTTTGGCGGCAAGGGTGTCGGCTCGGCTACCCTCACCGAGGACCAGCTCGATTCGACCGTGGCAAGTTATAGCTATAACGGCAAGAAGAGCGATATCACCGCGCGCGAGGCCATCGAGAGCCAGTACAGCCTCGATACCGTCAAGGATAGCAACGGCAACTACACCGCCCCCTCTGCCGACGTCATCCTGTCTTACGTACGCAACAAGATTCTGCTCGATGCTGCTGAGGACGAGGGCATTACCGTCTCCTCTAAGGAGATGAAGAAGTACGCCGAGGATTCTATCGGCACCTCGGACTACGACACCATGGCCAAGCAGTATGGCGTGTCCAAGGACCAGGCCAAGCAGATCGTCCGTCAGTCCGCGACGCTGCAGAAGCTCTACAAGAAGAAGGTGGGCGATGCTTCCGCGAGCATGCCGACCGCTCCGACCGAGCCTTCTGACGGCAACGAGGACACCGCGAGCAAGGATTACGCCGATTACATCATCAACCTTGCCGGTGACGAGTGGGATAGCTCGAAGGGCACCTGGAAGGACGAGAACAGCACCTACGCTAAGGCCTTCGCTAACGATGCCTTTACCGCCGATAGCGCCACCTATAAGCAGGCCATGACCGCCTATTACACCGCTTACCAGCAGTATTCTTCGCAGGCTTCGAGCGCCAGCTCCAAGTGGACCGAGTATGCCAACGGCCTGTACGCCAAGGCCAACATCAGCATCTACGGCCTGTTTGCGTAAGATCTGCCTGAGCTTACCGATCGCGTAGCCGAACTATCTGAATAAGCCCGCTAGAACGATATGAACTGCCTCCCATTTCTTGGACATGAGAAATGGGAGGCT
>NZ_QSFE01000008.1:0-118105 GCF_003467145.1 Collinsella sp. AM44-11 | reverse complement strand
CCCTAAGAGCAAACCACCCTTTTTAAGGGTGGTTCTGATTCCCGGTGAGGTTGCAAATCGGTTCTTGTCGCGGCTCGGGCCTAGTCCCCCGAGGCCTGATTGCGGCCGGTGGCGTAGTCGATCTGCACATGCGGTTGCAGGTTATAACAGTACACGTGGAAGCACAGCGTCTTGCCGTGATCCTCGACCGATTGGGCCTCAAGGCGCACGCCGCGGCAGACAAGTTCCTCCTCGTTGTACATGGGCGTGACGCGATAGAGCACGTGGTTACCCGTGTTGCGGATATAGTCGAGGATTTGCTCCTCAAACGGCAGCATGCCCGTCTCGTTGAGATAGCGCGTGCCGGTGAGGAGATTCTTACGGTTGGCGTTTTCGCCGCAGAGCGACCAGGCGATGAGATGGCAGCGGTTGTAGAGGCTCTGGCCTGGAATAAAGTCGTAGCGCTGCTGGTGCCAACCGGCAGGATGGATACGCGAGATATCGCCGCGCTTTCCCTGTCCGAGCGACTCGGGGCCTACGCAGGCGAGCGCCTTGCGAGTGCGGCCCAGGCTGTCGAGCTTGGAGAATTTCTTAAAGCAGCCCTCTTCGGTGGCACGATCGTACTCATCGAGTGTGAATGACGGCGTGCCCAGCGGGTGCGTGCTGTCGGCGCGAAGGGCGACGTAGGGGTTGCCGGCGTAGTCGGGAATGCTGCTGAGATATACGCCGCGGGCGCGGTTGAGGTCGGGGTTTTCCACTTCGTCGATGGGGGTGGCGGAGCTGTCCTCGGCAACGTTACCGTTGGTGTTGGTCGCGGTGGATTCGGAGCCAGCGCCAGAGTCTTGGCTATTTTGAGAGTCCGAGGAGCTCGCTGTTCCCGATTCGAGCCGGGCAACCAGGTCTGCCTCGTCGTCGGTGCGGCCGGGGCTTTCGTTTTGCTTCTCGGCCAGAGCCGCCGCCTGCTCATCGCTTTGCGGTGACAACAGCTTGGGCGCTCCGTCGAGCGATCCTGTAAACAGCGCAAACCCAAGCACCACGGCGGTGCCGATGGAAAGTACTTGCTTGTAGGCGGACTTGCGCGACATTGAGGCTCCTGGATGGACGGCTGGGAATCTACCAGTCTAGCAGGAGCCGGCGGGGGCCGTTCTGTCGAACAAATACTTAAGATTTGGGACAAATGCCGCTGGTTCATTTGTCCCCATGTTGGGCTTATGGCTAGATTGAGGTGGAGCCGAGCCAATTGAGTTTGCATTCGAGAATGCGCTGCTCACCGGGCGTGCTGCTGCCATCGAGTAGCGCGAGGAGCATCTCGGCCGCCTCTCTGCCTTCCTGGTCGACGGGCTCGATGATCGTGGAGACGGTCGGCGTGGTGAGGTTGGTCCAGTCTTCGCAGTTGAGTCCCAAAAGACCGATTTGCTGCGGAAGTAGATGGGCCATGGGTTGGAGAGCCTTGTAGACACGGGGAAGTGCCCACTGATTTTGCACGAAGATAAGGGTTCGCTTGGCGGGGTTGAGCTTGTATTTAAAGTACTCGGTAAGCTCACTGACCGACGGCTTGTTGTGGTCGATGGGAATCGCTTTGTAGAGCTGTCCGTTCGCTGCCAGCGCCTCGGCATACCCCTGAAAACGCTCCATGCGGGTGCGCATTTCGGTCATGTTGGCGGCAATGGAAAAGAAATCTTCGTAACCGGCGTCGAGGAGTGCCTGCGTGGCGTTGTACACACCGTCGTAAAGGTTGGTCTTGATCCAGCTGGTACCTGGGCTATAGATGGCCGCATCGAAAAAAACGACCGGCTTGCCGGCGCGTCTAATGCGGTCGTGCACGGCTTTGAAGTTTGCCGTGGGCTGGATGATAAAACCATCGACGCCCAGCGAGAGCATTTTGTCGACATACATGAGCTCGGTCTCGGGGTTAAAGTTGCTCGTGCAAACGATCGTCTGGTAGCCCGCGGGGAGCATGACCTGCTCCATGCCGTTGAGGACAAGGCCCGCCCATTTGTTGGTGTTATCCAAGATGATGATGGCGATGACGTGGGTCTGTTTGCCGGTGAGTGTTTGCGCCTGGGCGTTGGGGACGTATCCCAGCTCCTTTATAACACGCGCGATCTTTGCCTGCGTTTTGTCGCTGAGTTTGTCTCGTTTGTCGTTGAGGTAATACGAGACGCTGGCTGTTGAAGTTCCTGCCTCGCGGGCGACGTCTGCAATCGTAACGCGCTGTTTGATCACAGCGACTCCTTCCGACAAATTGCGTTGTTTGGCGCGGTGGTTCACGTTCGGGTTGCGGGCACACGATTCTGCCTGTCCTTTCGCCCTTTTATGAGTATGCAACAATACCGTATCCGTGGGGTCCATAATTAGTGGCGGTTATGCAAGCCTACCGTCTACCGAGAAATCCAAATACTTCTTGACTTTTAAAAAAGAGATCAAAAACGCAGGATTCATTTTTGGTTAAACGCATAACTAAATTGCGTAACTAATACCATGACCTGCGCGTTTACCGAAATGAACTAGTTTTATTCCTGCCAGCACCCTATATTGGTCTTGTCGAAAAGACAGCAAGTCCAAACGGCAGGGGATGCTCCGGAGGCCTCCGCAAACGGTGTCTTGCGCACGCAACTCTATGAAAAGAGGGAAGCAATGAAGATCGTAGGCGTTGCCGCCTGTACCGTGGGTATCGCCCACACGTATATGGCCCAGAAGGCGATTCAGGATGAATGCGCCGCCCGTGGCATCGAGTGCAAAGTCGAGGCTCAGGGTGGCCTGGGTATCGAGAACGAGCTGACGCAGGAAGACGTGGATTCCGCCGACCTGGTGCTCGAGTCCGTCGACGTGGGTGTCGAGAACGAGGACCGTTTTGAGCTGAAGATGGCTGAGGGTAAGTTCCTGAAGGTCGGCACCTCGGATGTAATCGCCGATCCGGTAAAGATCATCGACCAGGCCGTTGAGATCATCAAGGCGACGGGTGGCGCCGTTGACGCGCCCAAGGCCGAGGCCAAGGCAGAGAAGAAGGCCGTCTCCGCTGCCCCGCAGGCCCCGACACCGGCGTCCAAGCAGTCTATCTTTGCCGATCCTGGTAAGACGCTGCTCAATGCATTCAATACCGGCGTTTCCTATTTTATCCCCATCGTCGTTATCGGCGGCGTGTTTCTCGCCTTCTCGCTGGCATCCGGTACCGCCGGCGCCAACGGCATGGAGGTTACGAACCCGCTGATGATGAGTCTTAACACCATCGGCATGGCCGGCATCTCCATGATGATCCCGGTGCTTGCGGCTTACATCTCCTACTCGATGGCCGGCAAGCCCGCGCTCGCCCCCGGTTTTGTCTTGGGCTACCTGGTCAACAACGCAGTCGTTACCCCTAACGGCAATAGCGTTTCGACCGGCTTCTTGGGCGCCATGATCATGGCGGTTATCTGCGGCTACTTTGTCCGCTGGATGAAGACCTGGAAGGTCAACAACACCATCCAGACCATCATGCCCATCCTGATCATCCCGATTCTGACCTCGCTTGTCCTGGGTATGGCCTATATCTACATTCTGGCCACGCCGCTTGGCTTTGTGATGGACTGGCTTACCGGCGTGCTCGGCAGCCTGCAGGGCGGCTCCGCCGTCGTCCTGGGTCTGGTCATTGGCGTTATGACCGCCTTCGATATGGGCGGCCCCATCAACAAGACCGCCTCGACCTTCACCATGGCCATCATGGCCTCTGGCATCTACGGTCCTAATGGTATGTTCCGCGTCGCCGTCGCCGTTCCCCCGATCGCCTGTGGCCTCGCTGCGCTCATTGCCAAGAACAAGTTCGATGACGCCGACCGTCAGATGGGCATCTCCGCGCTGTTCATGGGCTGCATCGGTATTACCGAGGGCGCTATCCCCTTCGCGGTCAAGGACCTTGGCCACACCCTGCCCGGTATTTGCATCGGCTCTGCCGTGGGTGCGGCGCTTGCCGCCTTCCAGGGTATCGACTGCTATGTCCCGCACGGTGGCTTTATCGTCGCCCTTGCTACCAACAACGTCGCGCTGTTCTGCCTGGACATCGTGATTGGCTCCGTGGTCGCCGCTGCAATCCTGATTGCCATGAAGCCCACGCTCGACAAGCAGGCCAAGTAAACCTTTAAGGACTCCGGTTGTGCGGAGGGATGGATTTGACTCCGCACAACCGCTCCTACACAACAAAATCCATCCGTACTGATAGGGCCCGCATCTGGGTCCCAGGGAACTTTTGTCAAAAATCCTCTGGAGAAGGAGAACAAAATGTCCAACCTCACCATCCGCCAGGCCGTTCAGGGCATGCTCAAGCTGCAGGATAGCGGCGATCACGCAACCATGGTCGGCATTGGTCCCATGAGCCCCAACCTGATTCAGGCCGTGTTCGAGCTTGCCAAGGACGAGGATTTCCCGCCCATGTTTATCGCCAGCCGCAACCAGGTCGATATGGACGAGATGGGCGCCGGCTACGTCAACGGTTGGGACCAGACGCGCTTTGCCGCCGACATCAAGAAGGTTGCCGACGAGGTGGGTTACACCGGTCCGTACTACCTGTGCCGCGATCACGGCGGTCCGTGGCAGCGCGACGAGGAGCGTAACGCCCACCTGCCCGAGGACGAGGCCATGGAGCTCGCCCGCAAGTCCTTCGTCGCCGACATGGAGGCAGGCTTTGACCTGCTGATGGTCGACCCCACCAAGGACCCCTATCAGATCGGCAAGGTTATTCCGCTCGACGTGGTGCTTCGCCGCACGATCGATCTTATCGACTACCTTGAGCAGTACCGTCGCGAGCATAATCTGCCCGAGGTTGCCTATGAGGTCGGTACCGAGGAGACCAATGGCGGCTTGACCTCTACCGATAAGTACGAGGAGTTCATTTCTCAGCTGCAGCCCGAGCTCGAGAAGCGCGGCTGCCCCATGCCCACCTTTATCGTCGGCCAGACCGGTACGCTCACCCGTTGGACCGAGCAGGTCGGTCACTATAACTTTAAGAACGCCCGCGAGCTCGCCGACATGGCCAAGCGCTATGGCGTGGGCCTGAAGGAGCACAACGCCGACTACCTGGATGACGCGACGCTGCTCGAGCACATTCCGGCTCACGTGACCGCTTCCAATGTCGCTCCCCAGTACGGCACCGAGGAGACACGCGCTTACCTCAAGCTCTGCGCTACCGAGCAGATTCTGGTCGACAACGGCCTGTGCGACGATCCCTCCGACCTGTATCGCACGCTGCTGGTCAAGGCTATCAAGACCGAGCGTTGGCGCAAGTGGATGACCGGCGACGACGTCAACCTGCAGGTTGACGACATTCTGGCCGACGACGAGCTCAGCCTGAAGATTCTGGATGTCTCCGGCCACTACGCCTTTAACGATCCCGAGGTCAAGGAGCAGGTCGAGAAGCTCTACCGCAACCTCGCTGCCCAGGACATCGACGGCAAGCGCTTTGTGATCGAGCACATCAAGCGCCCGATCAAGCAGTACGTCGTCGGTCTTAACCTCAAGGGTGTTACGAGCCGCATCGAGGCTGCCCTCGCCGAGTAAGTTGTTTCGGTCTGGCCAGCGAGTCGACCGTTGTCCTTGGGTCACCAGTTTTTCTCTTGAAGGAGTGCACCATGAAGTTCTTTATCGATACCGCCAACCTTGACGAGATTGCCGAGGCCAAGAGCTGGGGCTGTCTTGCCGGTGTCACCACCAACCCGTCCCTGTATGCCAAGACCGGCGGTAAGCTTGCAGACTTTGAGCCTCACATGCTCAAGATCGCCGAGCTTTGCGAGGGACTGCCCGTGTCTGCTGAGTCCACCGCGACTACTGCCGAGGGCATGATCGAGGAGGGCAAGCGTCTTGCCGCCCTGGCTCCCAACATCGTGGTTAAGCTCCCCGTGTGCGAGGCCGGCCTTGCCGCTTGCCGCGCCCTGGCCGATGCGGGTGTGCGCGTCAACATGACGCTTGTTTTCTCGCCGACCCAGGCCCTGATGGCCGCCAATGCCGGCGCTCGCTACATCAGCCCGTTTGTCGGTCGCTTCGACGACATCGCCGAGGACGGCATTTCGCAGCTCGATAACGTTGTGACCTGCATCAAGAACTATGACTGGACCGGCAAGAACGTCGACGACACCGTCGAGATCATCACCGCGTCCGTCCGTACGCCCAATCATGTGACCCAGGCGGCGCTGCTCGGTGCCGATATTGCGACCGTCCCCATGGCCGCTCTTAAGAAGTGCCTGCACCACCCGCTGACTGACCAGGGCCTTGCCTCGTTCGAGGCCGACTGGAAAAAGGTTGTCGAGGCGCAGTAACGATGGTTCTGCCGGCCCAGCATGCGTTATGCCGGGCCGGCGTGCTCAAGAGAGGAAGTGCCATGACCGATCAGGAACTGGCCAAGATTGCCAATGAGGTCCGCCGCGGTATCGTCGCGGGCGTCCATGCCGCCAAGTCGGGGCATCCGGGCGGATCGCTTGGCGCCGCCGACATTATGACCTACCTCTACTTTGAGGAAATGAATGTCGATCCGGCGAATCCGAACCGTGCTGAGCGCGACCGCTTTGTGCTTTCCAAGGGACATTGCGCTCCGGCACTCTATGCTGTGCTTGCTGAGCGTGGGTTCTTTCCCAAGGAGGAGCTCGAGACGCTCCGTCATATCGGCAGCCGACTGCAGGGCCATCCCAATATGAATGACACGCCAGGCGTCGACATGTCGACCGGTTCGCTCGGTCAGGGCATTTCCGCTGCGGTTGGAATGGCGCTTGCCGCAAAGCACTGGGGCGACAGCTACCGCGTCTACACACTGCTGGGCGACGGCGAGTGCGAGGAGGGCCAGGTGTGGGAGGCGGCCATGTTCGCCGGTAATCACGATTTGGATAACCTTGTCGCCATTGTCGATCACAATGGCCTGCAAATTGACGGCAGTATCGACGAGGTTAACTCGGCTATGCCGCTTGCCGACAAGTTCCGTGCCTTTAAGTGGCATGTGATCGAGCTCGCCGACGGCAACGACATGGCACAGATTGCCGCCGCCTTTGCCGAGGCCCGCAAAGTGAGCGGGTCACCGGTGGCCATTATCGCCGAGACGGTGAAGGGCAAGGGCGTCTCCTTTATGGAAAACCAGGTGGGCTGGCACGGCAAGGCGCCCAACGATGAACAGTTTGAGCAGGCCATGGCCGAGCTCGCAGCAGCAGGGGAGGAGCTCTAATGGCAGACGTCAAGAAGGTCGCCACGCGCGTTAGCTACGGCGAGGCGCTTGTCGAGCTGGGCAATGAGCGCGATGACTTTGTAGTGCTCGATGCCGACCTGGCCGCCGCCACACAGACCGGTAAGTTTAAGGCCGTTCACCCTGAGCGCTTCTACGACGCCGGCATTGCCGAGAGCAACTTGATGGGGCTTGCCGCCGGCATTGCGACCACGGGTCGCGTCGCCTTTGCGAGCACCTTTGCCATGTTCGCCGCCGGTCGTGCGTATGAGCAAGTGCGTAACTCCATCGGCTATCCGCACCTCAACGTCAAAATCGGGGCCACGCATGCGGGTATTTCGGTCGGCGAAGACGGCGCTACGCATCAGTGCTGCGAAGACATTGCACTCATGCGCACGATTCCGGGCATGACGGTGATCGTTCCCGCCGATGACATCGAGGCTCGTGCTTGCGTGCGCGCCGCCTATGAGTTTGAGGGTCCGGTTTACATGCGTTTTGGCCGCCTGGCTACGCCGGTCATCAACGACCACGAGGACTATGAGTTCAAGATTGGCCGCGGCGTGGTCGTGCGCGAGGGGTCCGATGTGACCATCATCGCATGCGGCCTCATGGTCGCCGAGGCGCTCAAGGCTGCCGAGGTGCTCGCTGCCGAAGGCATCGATGCCGAGGTCATCAACATGCATACGATCAAACCGCTTGATGAGCGCCTAGTGGTTGCCAGCGCGAAGAAGACCGGTCGTGTGGTGACCGCCGAGGAGCATTCGATTGTCGGCGGATTGGGCGAGGCCGTTGCGGCGGTGCTCGCGGAGCAGCACCCGGTGCCTATGCGCCGCGTTGGCGTGCACGATGTGTACGGCGAGTCTGGCCCTGCGGTCGATTTGCTGCACAAGTACGGTCTGGACGCCGAGGGTATCGAGGCCGCGGTCAGGCCCGTGTTGTAAGGAGTGTTTTCCATGGGATTTGTATCTGCCAATCAGGTAACGATTGGGTATGCCGCCGCATCGCGCGAGGATGCTTTGCATTATTTGTCTGAGCAGGCCGTTGAGCTTGGCTTTGCCGACGATGCTTCTGCCGTCGAGGCCGCCTTTATCGCTCGCGAGAACGAGGCCGAGACTGGCCTTGTCGCCGGCTTTGCCGTTCCTCATGCCAAAAGCGACGCGATCCATGCGCCGGGCGTTGCCGTGCTCAAACTGGCCGAGCCCGTCGAGTGGCCGAGCTTTGACGGCGTGCCCGTCGATGTTGCGCTTGCGCTGTATGTTCCCGCGGGCGAGGCTGGAACCACGCATCTGCGTCTGCTCTCCAAGGCTGCCGTGATGCTGATGGATGCCGGTTTCCGTGACAAGGTGCGCGCGAGCACCGATCCCGCCGAGATCGCGGAGCTTATTAACGCCGGGCTCGAGGGCTAGTTGCAACCAGCCCGCTCAATCTATCGTTCCTTCTCCAAGGAGCAGGGCCGCAACGCATACGGCGTTGCGGCCCCGTTTGCGTTTCCCCAGATAAAGCCTGCCAAAACAAACCTGTCCCTTTTTGGCGGGTTGGCGGGGTAATGCCCGCCGCAACTTAGGGCACGGTTGGGATGTGTACGCTTTAAAGAGCGGAGCCCATGGTTAGAGAGATGCGCTCGTCTCTCTAAACGTCTCTCTAAAGAGAAAGTCGGTTAGAGAGATGGCTTTAGGTAATCTAGCAGTGAATTCGATACATCTCTCTAAATTTCTCTCTAAAAGAAGGTACTCATCTCTCTAAAGTTAGAGAGATATACTAAGCTTTAGAGAGATAAATCTATTGTTTTAGAGAGACGGAATGCCAATGCTGTTGGATGAACCTCTTGGCCTTATCGTTGAGCGCCTTCGCAGGCGGGGGACCGATGACGCATCGGTAGAAGTTAAAGCCTGCACGAATAAATTGAGTGCAGACGTATGGGAGACAGTGAGTGCTTTTGCGAACACTGCGGGCGGGCTCATTATTTTGGGCCTGAACGAAGCCGAAGGATTTGTTCCTTCTGCCAACTTTGCTATCGACAGGGTGCGCGACCAGTTTGTTTCGGGTATCGGAGACGGAGGCTCAGCGGCGGTGGTGACCCATGCGCCGCGGTATGAGCTTGGTCGAGGCGAGGTCGACGGGCTCCAGGTACTTCTGGTGCGCATCTTTGAACTTGAGCTCAAAGCGAAGCCATGCTATATCGGCGCGCGCGGCGTGCAGAACGGTAGCTACAAGCGCGTGGATGATAAAGATATCAAGATGTCGCCCGCTGAGCTATATGAGCTACAGAGTGCGCTGCTTCCGAGTGATGCAGACGGTACGGTGGTTTCGGAGGCAACAGTCGAGGATTTGGATCCAGATGTCGTGCGGTCCATTATCGCAAATCGCCGGCTGCAGACCCCGCGCGTTTTGCGCGGGGCCGATACGCTGGAAAAGCAGCTGGCCAGACTCAATATCACTACAAAGGATGGAGCTGTGAAGCTCGCGGGGCTGCTGTCGGCGGGAATTTACCCCCAGCAGTTCTATCCCAAGCTGATGATCGATGTCGCCGTTCATTCCGATGTGGAAAAATCTGCTCCTGGGCAACCCCGGTTTATTGACCGCCAGTTGTGCGATGGCCCGATTCCGGCTTGCATCGAAGATGCCCTCGCTGCGATCGGACGAAACTTGCGCAAAGCGGCGATAGTGCGAGGCGCTGGTAGAAGGGAAGATTGGGAAGTACCCCAGGAGGTTTTGCGCGAGGCCTTGGCGAATGCCTGTATCCATCGAGAGTATTCGCCCATGTTTGTGGGGCAGGCCGTGAGCGTCGATATCTACCCAGACAGAATAGAAATCAAAAACCCCGGCGGGCTTTGGGGCGGAAAGACGGTGGACAATCTTGCGGACGGGGAATCGCGCTGCCGAAACCCAAAGCTCATGAGTCTGATGGGGGCGACGCCGTTAGAGCATGCTGAGGGGGCTGTTGCGGAAAGTCAGGGATCTGGCATCCCGGCTATGATTCGCGAGATGGAGTCTCGTTCGCTTGGCAGGCCGAAATTTATCGTTAAGGCCGATTCGTTTACGGTGCTGCTTTCCCGGCACGGGGCGGAGCTTGCTGAAAACCGCATGTGGATTCAGGGCCATGTGGACACCGAACTGACGCATCGCGAGGAAACATTGCTCATGTTTATGCGGGAGCATGGGCGCGTATGCGTTGTTCAAAAAATACGAGAGGCTTTGAAGTGGGATTCGGATGACATTCGCCTGATCTGCGGGGGCCTTGTCAATAAACATGTCCTGTCAAAATGTGGCAAAGACACGTTTGAAATTATCGATATGAGCAGAGAATCGTCAGCTTCGACGGCGGATAGGATTTTGGAGGCTCTCGGCGCCGGAATGGATATGACGGCGCGAGAAATAGCGGTTGCATCGGGGGTCAAGATTTCGTCCGTCCGTTACCATCTGCCAAAAATGGCGGATAAAGGACTCATTGAAGTAATGGGTTCATCGACGAGCCGCAACCGCCGCTATCGGAAGAGGTAGATGCAGCCGAGTCGCCTCTCTAGTGTCTCTCGAAGTTAGATGGATACTAGAGAGGTGGTGGCTCCGCGATATTTCCCCAGATAAAACCTGCCAAAATAAACCTGTCCCTTTTTGGCAGGTTACTGGTTCATGTTGCCGTGGATATAGGGGGTAACCTCGGGGGAGATGTGGCCGCAGCCTAGGTCGCGCAGCGCGGACTCGATGGCGGCGGGCAGCGGGGTCTTGCCTTCAGCGTCGACGACGGTACCGCCGACGGCGGCAATCTTGGCGACATCTGCGGGTGCGGCCTCGATATGCATGCAGCCGCCGACGAGGCGTGCGCGAACCTGCGCCAGGTCAAGATCGTGCAGGTAGTCCTCGCAGGTACGGATTAAATCGATCTTATAGCGCGTAAGCTCCTCGCCCGTGGGGACACGCGTGGCCAGGCAGGCGCCTGCGGGCAGGTTCCAAACGGGGTATCCCCAGGCGCGCAGTAGCTCGCGCTCTTCGTCCTTGGTAAAACCGATCTCCATAAGCGGCGAGCGCACGCCGAGTTCCTGTGCGGCGCGCATGCCGGGGCGGTAGTCGCCGCGGTCGCTTGCGTTGCTGCCATCGATGACGGTGGGAAAGCCCAGCGACTTGGCGTGGTTGACGATGGCGGTAAAGCCGGCGCGCTTGCAGTGGTAGCAGCGGTCGGCATCGTTGCAGGCTACCTGGGGGAGCTGCAGCTGATCGACCGAAAGATTGAGCACGGGGAGCTTAAAATGCGGCCCCCCATCGGCCTGCCCGTCAACGGACCGCTCAAACGAAGCCTGCTCGGGCGTGCCGATGAGCGGCGTGGTCAGGTGAACGAGAAGGGTGCTGGCAGGCATGATGCGGGCGCAGACCACGGCCAGAAAGCTGCTGTCGACGCCGCCGGAAAAGCCGATGGCGACGCGTCCGTATGCCAAAAGCAGCTGCTCGAGCGCTGTGAGTTTGTCCTGAAGCCCCTCTGCAGGTGCGGTGGTGTCTAAAATCATGAAACGATCCTTGCCGTTGAGTACTCGGTCGAAAACTATAGTCCTACTGAGTCGCTTGTCATAAGACTTCTATCTATGTAACGAAAGTGCAATATGCTATATACGTTATATACAAGTTTACAGGTGCGGTAAAGTTGCAGGGGTGCAGCAGCGCGAAGCGATGGGGGAACGATATGATTAAGGCTGTTATTTTTGACATGGACGGAACGCTGGTCGATACCGAGCGTCTGGGCATCAAGGCGTGGAAGGCGGGCGCCGCCGAGCTTGGGGTCGCGATTGATGATGCGCTGATCCATCAGTTTATCGGTCGCACGCTGCCCGATGTCATGGACATTCTTGAGGCGCATTACGGCAGCAGAGAAACCGCTGAGGCGATCTATCATCGCCACAAGGAGATTCGCGACGAGATAGTCAAGACCGATTTGGAGCTTAAGGCCGGTGCCGCCGAGTGCCTAGACGAGCTGCTGGCTGCGGGCTATCACGTGGGTCTAGCGACGTCGTCGCGTCTCGTTACGGCCGAGCGCAACCTTAAGACGGTCGGCCTCTTTGATAAGTTTGAGACGGTGACCTGCGGCGAGGACGTCGTACACGGCAAGCCCGATCCCGAGATGTATCTGCTTGCCTGCGATCGCGCGGGCTTTGCTCCCGAGGAGTGTGCCGTGGTCGAGGATTCGCGCAACGGCTGCGTCTCGGGCATTACGGCCGGCTGCCATGTCTTTGCCGTCCCCGATATCGTGCCGCTGCCGCAGGACGTGGTGGATGGCTGCGAGGCCGTGCTCGATACGTTGTTCGACCTGGCGGCGGCAGCCAAGGCCGTGCGCTAGACAATTGCGGTGTTGAAACGAGCAATTACCCACGTTTGCGCTTAAGCAAAAGGGGCCCGGCAATGGTCGGGCCCCTTTTGCTTAAGCGGCGACTTGGCATACTTGCGGGCGTGCTATAGATACGCACCGAGGTTGATGGCCGTGGCGTCGGTCTGGCTGCTTGCCTGGGTGCTGGCGCGTTCCAGCAGGAACGGCCGCACGAGTTCTTGGCGGTTGATGTCCTCGATGGCCGTGACCGCGGTGACGGTGCGCGCTGCAGAGCCGATGTGGACTCGTTTGGTCTTTGCCGGGGCCTTGTTCTCGATTTGCTCCATTAGCAGTTGGACGCCCTTGCGGCCAATCTCGTAGCCCGGGGGCGCTACCGTAGTGAGCGGGACCGATCCGCTCCATGCGAGTGGGTTGCCGTCGCAGCCGGCCACGCGTACTTGCCCGGGGACAGAGATGCCCTTGTCGACCAGTGCCGAAACGACGCCAGAGGCCAGCACGTCGGTTAGACCGACGACAAAATCGGGGCGTTCGTCGGCGGGACGCTCGGCGATTTGGTTGCCGATACCATAGCCGTCGGCCGCCGTGTTCCACTCGCCGGCGTCAATGACTTCGATCTTGATGTCGGGATGTAGGGCGAGCGCCTTGTGAATGCCAAGGACGCGCAGGGTGAGTTGCATAAATGCTGCTCGGCCGACGACGACAATATGGCGCGCGCCACGGGCGATGGCGAGTTCGGCAATGATGCGACCCTGGGCCTCGTTGTCGGCCGCTACGTAGTAGCCGGGCTCGGAGCAATGGATGTCCAGATGGATGATCGGCACGGGCATCTTGGTCATGGCGGGGTGCCAGTCGGGGGATGCCATGGGCTGAACCATAACGCCGGACATCTGGGTGCCCATAAAATAGCGCAGGTAATGGTCCTGGAGAATATCGTCGTTATCGGCGTTGGCGATGAGCAGGTCGTAGCCGTGCTTGCGGGCCTCGTTGTGGGCGCCGCTGGCGATTTGGAGCGAAAAGCCATGATCGAGACGGGGGAGCACCAGGCCAAAGGACTTGGTGGCACCGCCCGCGAGCTGACGAGCGCTTTGGTTGGGCAGGTAGCCCAGTCGATTGATGGTTTCGTTAATGAGCTTGAGGGTCTCGGGACGCAACTTTTCGGGATGGTTGAGCGCGTTGGAAACCGTGCCCAACGAAACCCCGGCTTCACGCGCGACGTCGCTGATTTTAACCTTTGCCATAGCGGCCCCTTTGATGCGTTTCAAGTACAAGCCAGATTGTAGCATCGCCCGCCCCCGGGGTGGCAAAACCTGCCAATTAGGGACAGGTTTATTTTGGCAGGTTTTATCTGGGGAAACGATGCTGCCGCCCCAAACTACCACAAAGGTGCCTGTCCCCTTCGTGGTGGTTTGGACCGGCTGGGCATGTGTGCATCGGGTGGTATCTAAGTTGAGATACCACTTCTGGTATATCAGCTTGCGTTTGCGTGAGTACAATACTCGAACGTTGTACGTCTCAGCGCCCCTTGTGCGTGGACGTCTTGCAGTCACGCGAACGAAGGGATTTGTCCTATGTGCGGAATTGTCGGCTACACCGGCTTTGATATTGCAAAGAACATCCTGGTCACGGGCCTTAAGCGTATGGAGTATCGCGGCTATGACTCTTCGGGCGTCGCGCTCGAGGTGGGCGAGGGCGCCGCGGCGCACCTCGACGTCATCCGTCGCGTGGGCAAGGTCGCGGGCCTGGAGAGCGAGCTTTCCAACATCGACAGCGACGCTACCTGCGGCATTGGTCACACCCGCTGGGCCACCCACGGCAAACCTTCCGTCGTTAATGCCCATCCCCACACCAGCTGCGACGGTCGTATCGCCATCGTCCACAACGGCATCATCGAGAACTTCGCCGAGCTGCGCGAAGAGCTGGAGGGCCGCGGCCACCACTTTAAGAGCGAGACCGATACCGAGGTCTTCGCGCATCTGATCGAAGAGGCTTATGCCGAGACGCACGACCTGATGGCCTCCGTGCGCGAGGCTTGCACCCACGTGGTGGGCGCCTATGGCTTGGCCGCCGTTTCCGCCGATGAGCCTGGCGTGATCGCCGTGGCTCGCAAGGACTCCCCGATCGTAGTCGGCGTGGGCGAAACCGGCTCCTATGTTGCTTCCGATGTCATCGCGCTCATCGACGCAACCCGCGACGTCGTGGTACTCGAGGACGGCCAGTTTGCCAAGCTCACGCCCGCAGGCGTCGAGTATACCGACGAAGCCGGCAATGTGATTGAGCCCAAGGTTACCCATATCGACTGGGATCTGGACATGGCCGAAAAGGGTGGCTACCCCGACTTTATGCTCAAGGAGATCCATGAGCAGCCGCGCGTCGTGCGCGATACCCTGGTGGGCCGCATGACCCCCGCCGGTGAGCTCGATATCGATGAGCTGGGCCTTTCGCTCGAGGAGCTCAACGATATCGACCGCGTCTACGTGATCGCTTGCGGCACCAGCTACCATGCCGGTCTCATTGCCAAGAACCTTATCGAGGGCTGGGCTCGCATCCCTACTGAGGTTGAGGCGGCCAGCGAGTTCCGCTATCGCAATCCCATCATTACGCCGACGACGCTTGTCGTTGCCGTGTCCCAGTCGGGCGAGACGGCCGATACCCTTGCCGCCATTCGCGACGCGCGCATCAAGGGTGCCAAGGTCTTCGGTATCACCAATGTGGTGGGCAGCCCGGTGGCGCGTGAGAGCGACGGCGTCATCTACACCAAGGCCAACAAGGAGATCGCAGTCGCCTCGACCAAGAGCTTTATCGGCCAGGTCGTGAGCCTGACGCTGCTGGCCCTGCTGCTGGCGCAGGTTAAGTACCGCTTGACCACCAAGCAGGCGCGCATGCTGTTCCGCGAGCTTTCCGATACGGCCGAGCAGATTCAGTGGGTTTTGGATACCCAGACCGAGTCCGTGCATGAGGCCGCCCTGCTGTGCAAGGACGCGCAGTCGGCGCTGTTCGTGGGCCGTGGCATGGGTGCCGCTATCTCCTACGAGGGCGCGCTCAAGCTCAAAGAGGTTAGCTACCTGCACGCCGAGGCCTACGCCGCCGGCGAGATGAAGCACGGCCCCATTGCCCTGATCGACCCGGGCTTCCCTGTCATCGCCGTGGCCACCAAGAGCGCAACGTACGACAAGACCGTGTCGAACCTCATGGAGTGCAAGGCACGCGGCGCCACGGTCATCGTCGTTGCTACCGAGGGCGACGAGGAAATCAACAAGATCGCCGACTGCATCATTCGCGTGCCGGCCGTCCGCGACGTGTTCAGCCCTATCACGGCGAGCGTCCCGCTGCAGTTACTTGCCCGTGAGGTAGCCATCCTGCGCGGCTGCGACGTCGACCAGCCCCGTAACCTGGCGAAAAGCGTTACCGTGGAGTAGTTGGTTCCGCCGTCCTAACGACCAAGGCCCGGCTCCGTTGTAGTGGAGTCGGGCCTTTTGCGTTTGGCCAGATAAAGCCTGCCAAAATAAACCTGTCCCTTTTTGGCAGGTTAGCGGAGCTTGCTGGTCTCGAAGTACTTGGGATATTGGTCCAGGACCTCGGTCTGGTTGCGGAACATCATGTGCAGGTGCTTGCTGACTAAAAAGCTTGCTTCGATAGGGTCGCGACCGGCGATAGCGCGGCGAATCTGCTTGTGCTCGTTCACGATGTCCTGATTGTCGAGAACTTGCGTGGCGGCGCGCAGCCAGCGGAAGCGCTCCAGGTCGGCATTGGTCTCCTCGAGCCACGACCACACGGTGCTGCGGCATGCGATGCTAAAAATCATGTGATGCATGAGGTTGTCGCTCAAAAAGAAGCCGATGCGGTCCTCTTCGGCCATGGCCTTTTCCTGCAGCGCGATGGCGCGGTCGAGCTGCTCGATGCCTGCCGAGGTGGCACGGGCGCAGCACTCTACAATCACCTGTTTTTCCAGGTGCTCGCGAATGTAGCAGGCACTCTCGGCAAGGGTGAGGTTGATGGGCGAGACATAGGTGCCGCTTTGGGGCACGGTGCGCACCAGGCCTTCCTGCGCCAAGCGAACCAAAGCCTCGCGCACGGGCGTGCGACCCATGTCCAGGTCGTCGCAAAGCTGTTTGACGCCGAGCTTTTCGCCCGGCTTGTAGTCCAGGTAGACGATTTTGCGCCGAATGGTGTGGTAGGACTGGTCCTGTAGGCTCGTCTCCTGCTCGCCAACGTGCATCGATTCTTCCATAGCGCCTCGCAACTGTTCTATCACACTCATATGTCAGTTGTTAATTATGCCGCGAATCGGCTTTCCGTGGTGGGTGATTCGGCTGTTGCCTGAGAACTATTGCGGCGTCTTAGTCGTTGTTTACGCAAGGCTGCGCTCAATGTTGCCGTATCATAAACCGTCGCAAAGTTGAAATAGAAAGAAGGAATCCCATATGCAACTGGCGAATATCGTACGCGAGCGCTGGAAGGGTGTCTTGTTCTGCCTGATCATCGCCATTCCCGCGACGTTGCTCGGCAAACAAATCGAGGTGGTCGGTGGGCCGGTATTTGCCATCCTCTTTGGCATGGTTCTGGCGCTCGTCTTTCCCAAGAATCGTCACGAACAGCTCGCCGCTGGCGTCACCTATACGTCTAAAAAGGTCTTGCAGTACGCGGTTATCCTGCTTGGCTTTGGCATGAACCTCTCCCAGATTCTGTCCAAGGGCGCCCAGTCGCTGCCGATTATCGTGGCGACGATCTCGACCTCGCTTGTCATCGCCTTTGTGCTCTGCCGCGTTATGAACGTGCCGAGCAAGATCGCGACGCTTGTGGGTGTGGGTTCGTCGATTTGCGGCGGTTCTGCCATCGCCGCAACCGCACCCGTCATCGATGCCGACGATCGCGAGATTGCCCAGGCTATTTCGGTCATCTTCCTGTTTAACGTTATCGCGGCGCTCGTGTTCCCGACGCTCGGCGGCATGCTCGGGCTGACCAACGAGGGCTTTGGCCTGTTTGCCGGCACCGCCATCAACGACACCTCGTCCGTAACGGCTGCGGCGAGCGCTTGGGACAGCATGCATCCCGGCGCCAATGTGCTCGAGAGCGCCACGGTGGTCAAGCTCACCAGGACGCTGGCCATCATTCCCATCACGTTGGTCCTGGCATGCTGGCAGATGCATCTGGCGCGCAGGGCCGGCGGCGACGCCAAAAGCACGTTCTCGCTTAAACGCGCGTTTCCCATGTTTGTGCTGTTCTTTGTGCTGGCGAGCGTGATCACCACGGTGCTTCAGCTTCCCGCGTCCTTTACGGCTCCCATCAAGGAGCTGTCGAAGTTCTTTATCGTGATGGCCATGGCGGCTATTGGTTTTAATACCGATATCGTCGAGCTGGTCAAAAAGGGCGGCAAGCCCATCGCATTGGGCTTTTGCTGCTGGATTGGCATTGCATGCATGAGCTTGGGAATGCAGCACGTGCTGGGAATCTGGTAGAGAAGTGGCTTATTTTCGTGCTAGTTGCTGGTGAGCGCATGCTTGCGGTGGAGCGATAGGAGCTCTTGCGGGTATGGCTTGTCCGCAGGTTAATAGGTCCCGAAGAGCTCTTATCGCCCCGCCAAGGATGGCGATGCGGGGCAATTCATATATTCGCAAGAAGGCGCCGCAGGCCCTATAGTGTTTGGTGAACATTATCGTTCAATTTTGAAACACTTGAGATGCCAAGCCACAGATAAGGGTCGTGGCTGGAGACGGGGCGAACCATGGACAGCGATGTCAAGCTGCAGATTCTGATCGAGGCATTGTCCGCAGCCGGAGCATCGGCGCTGGCAATCGACGAGCGCGGTGGCGTTGTAATCTCGACCATGAGCGACGCTTCGCTCGAGCAGGATGTCGCCGCTTTTGTTTCCGAGCGTCTCGCTCGCGTGGGCGATGGAGCGCGCCTGGTAATGGGCCGCGAGGGCATGCGGTTGAGCTTGACGGTGCGCCCGACGGCCCAGGAGCACGGGGCGCTTTGGGTGGTCGTGGCGCATGAGGTGCGCGCCGCCGCGGCGCATGCGGGCATCGAGTGGCTCAATGCCGACGAGGTCGAGGCTCGTTACGAGTCGAGCACGTACGGCATCGTCGAAGACGCGGCGGCGGTCGCTGCTCCCGTACGGGAGAGCTACGCGCGCGGGGTACCCCTTATGCTCGAGGGCGAGCTGGGTGCGGGGCAGGATCAGATTGCAAAACGTTTGTACCTGGATGGACCCTATGCCGATCAGCCCTTTGTTTCCGTTGCGCTCGATGAGCTTACGGATCGCGGTTGGCGCCATCTGCTCAAAAGTTCCGAATCGCCGCTATTCCAAACGGGGCTGACACTTTGCATGGGCGGCTGGCATGCTGTTGGCCCCCAACGCCTGCGCGAGCTCGTGTCCGCAATGATCGACACGGCGCTCGCAACTCGTTGCCATGTGGTGTTGACGGCAAACGATATGCCGGGCGGCGGCGAAAGCGATCAGGCTGCTTTTGTAACCGAGCGTCTGGCCTGTGCGGTGAGTGTGGCGCCGGCGATTGTCGAGCAGGGCGATGTGTCGGAAAAGGTTGCGCGCTATCTGGAGTATCTGGCAGATATGTTTGAGACGGCAACACCTGCCTTGTCGTCCGCGGCGGCAAAGACACTCGATGCCTATCGTTGGCCCCGCAACTATCTACAGCTGCGCGAGGCTTCGGAACGACTTTATATATTAGTGGGGGCGGGTACGGTGGAGCGTGCCGTGGCAGAAGAGGTACTTGCCCAGGAGGACGTTATCAAGACCGCGACCTTCGGCGCCCCGACGCTCGAAAGCGATTTGTATATCTTGCGCCCACTGGTCGATACCGAGCGTGATATCGCGCGGTTGGTCGTAGGCCACCTTCACGGCAACAGGACCCGTGCTGCCGAAGTACTAGGCATAAGCCGTACGACCCTGTGGCGCCTGCTGAAGGACGACGACCGTTAAGCGAGGTGCCCGTGACCGCGTGCGGTACGTGTGCTACAGTCCAAAGCAGCATTGTTTCGATTCTGTTACGGCGTGCGGGGGCGTATGGCGGAGACTTCAAAAACAAATCGGGCTCGAAAGCCCGCGGCGCCGGCCAACTGTCGCACGACTTCGCGGACGTGGGGCAAAAGCGCCTCGGGCTTCGACGGCTCGTTCAAACGCACTAAATATGGTTATCCTTCGGCAAGCGCTCGCTTGGCCATGCAGGCCGAATCCTCGTTGTGGGGACGAAGACGCGTGGTGGGCTCAAAGCTCAAGCACGATGGAACGCTTGGCTACATTAGCCGCGGGGCGGCTCGCCGCAGTGGGCTCAATCCTGCTGGTTGGCATCGCTATGTTCCGATCGCGGTCGTTGTTGCGGCGATTGTCATCGCGCTCGCGGCGCTTGGTTACGCCGGCGGCGGGGCCAATCTGGACGCAATGTTTAAGTCGCCCGAGCTCGCGCATGCAGGCACAGAGGTTGTCGAGGGCGTTCAGACCCAGACGGGCGTCGCGCCCCAGCGCGGTATCGTTGCGGCGGCCTCCACCATTGCCGATGCGCAAAAGGACGAGGACGAACAAGACGACGGCGCCGAAACGACTCACACGAACGAAACGACGACAACTCCATCGGCAAGATAAGTTTCGAGTGGGACAGCAGATTTGGGATGGGGCCTTTTAGCTGCCCAAGTGTCGAATGCCAACAGTGGTGTACCCGATGTCAGTCACCAACAGCGAGGGTCCGCCGTTCGTTAGAACGGCGGACCCTCCTACTTTACATACACCACGTTGTCGCGGCGCGGCTTTGCCTCGGGAAGCGCGCCCTCGGCATAGCCCAGAATGCAGTGGCCGATGCCGCGCAGGCTTCCGTCGGCGGGCAGACCCCAGCTGGCCAGCAGCTCCAGGCCCTCGGGCGAGTCGAAGACCTCGTGCGCGCGGTGGATCCAGCACGAATCAACACCCAGCGCATAAGCCGCGTTGAGCAGGTTGCCCATGGCAAGCGAGCCGTCTTCCAGATGTGTGGGCACGCTGCGGTCGACCAGCACCACCACAACGGTCTTAGCGCCGTAGAAGGGGTCGCCATCGCTGCCCATAACCTGGGCGTTGAGCTGCGAGAGGCGCTCGACGGTCGCGGGGTCGGTGACGGCGACAAACGTCACCGGCTGGCGTCCCATGCCGCTGGGCGCGTACTGGCCTGCCTCGATGATGCGTGCGAGCTTTTCGGCTTCGACGGGGCGATCGCTATAGTTACGGCAGCTGCGGCGGTGGATGAGCGCTTCGATGGTCTCCATGGGTTCTCCTAGCGATGACGTTGCAGATGCTCCGTTCTTACCCGTCGTACCGTAGCTGTAATCGCGCAGAGGGCCCAAACAGCAATAGCCACCAATCGGAAAAGTTGGCTTGCATAAAACTGCAGCCAGAATGTGATAAACCAGTGGGATGGTTAAACGTTTTATCCCGTCTACCCTGCGGTTTTTTACCACTTGCCTAAATGATGCCCGCATAACACCTGATAAAGGTTTTACTAAAGGAGCACCAACGTTTATCAACGCGCCGTGGTGGCGCCGGGCCAGGAGGTAACCATCATGTTCCAGGCTGGAGATGTCGTCGAGACCGATTTCGAAGGATTTCTGAAGCTGCTGCGTTCCAAGACGCGTGCTTTCGTGTCGATCAATGATCACGAGTACTACATCACGCACACCGATGGCTATTGGCGTGTTCAGGATTGCGAGGCCCTCAACGATAAGGGCCACTTTACTGACTGCTCCGAGCTGGTCAACACGGTCTGCGAGGTCGTCGAGCTACCTTGGATCTGCGGCAAGAGTCTGCACGATAGCTTCTCGGGCGCTACGGTCTACGAGGCCGTCGCCGCCTAGCAGCAAATAATCGATTTCCTCTCATGACCGCCGGCGCTGCCCCCGCGTTGGCGGTCTTTTTTTGTCGATATGTTGTATAGCCTGTGCGCTGCGAACGAAGCCCTTGACGATAGTCAAAACTCGGACTAATCTGAAACTTCAATTAGTCAAAATTCGGACTATCGAATGGTGGGAGAGATGGATAACGCGGTTACGTCGGTCGATTTTGACCGAATGCTCAACGGGCTCGACCGTATTTATTCAGAGTTCGCGCGTGCCTGCGGCCTTTCGGATTGCGCCTATTGGATGCTCGTCGATATCAGCACGGCGGACGAAGACGTTGCCGTGAGCCAACTCACGAGCGAATGGTTCTATAGCAAGCAGACCATTAACTCGGCAATTAAAACCCTGACGGCGCGAGGGCTCGCGACGCTGGAATTTGCCGAAGGCAGCCGTAAGAATAAGGTCGTTTGTTTGACCGATGAGGGCCGGCGGTTCGCCGAGCACTATGCGTTGCCGGCGGTTAAAGCCGAGCAGCGTGCCTTTGGCGCGCTCGAACCCTGGGAACAGCGTGAGATTATGCGTCTGGTCGGCAAGTTTTCCCATGTGCTCAACGAGGAGTGCGAAGCGTTTAAACAGCAGATAGCCGCCGAGAGCCAAGTGGAAAAACAAGAAGAGGGGGAGACGTGCGACTCTTAATGAGGTTTATGAGGCCGTATCGCGGGCTGATTGCTGTGACACTGTTTGTGCTGCTGATAGATAACGTCGGCACGCTGCTGGTACCTACGATGTTGGCGAATATGGTCAATACCGGCATCACGACGGGTGATGTCGACTACATCCTGCGCAACGGCCTGTACATGCTTATCGCGACCGGCATGGCCAGCGGTGGCGCGGTGCTGGGCTGCTATCTTTCGGCCCGCCTGGCAGCCAACGTGGCCTGTGACATCCGCAACGCCGTCTACGACAAGTCGCTCGAGCTGTCTGCCAGCGACTTTGAGCGCTTTGGCACCGGCTCGATGATCACGCGATCGCTCAACGACATCAACGTGATCCAGCAGGCGATTCTGCAGACGATTCAGCTGGTGCTGCCGGTGCCGTTTTTGGCCGTGGCGGGCATCATCTTCGCCTGGCATATCGATCCCGCCATGGGTACGCTGCTGGGTGCAGTCGTGGCGATTGTACTGGTGGCGGCGGTCTTTACGGTGGCTAATGCCGCGCCGATCTTTATGCGCCTGCAGAGTTTTATCGACCGCATGAACGTCGTGCTGCGCGAGAACATCGTGGGCGTGCGCGTCATCCGCGCGTTTAACAAGGAGCGCCATGAGGAGCAGCGCCTAGACGAGGTGTTTAGCGATTACGCGGCCAACGCCATCAAGGTCAACCACCTGTTTGTGGGCCTTGATAGCTCTACCTTCTTTTTGATGAACATTGCCGAGGTGGCGGTGCTGTGGGTGGGCGGCAACCGCGTTGGCGCCCATGCAATGCAGATTGCGAGCATCTCCGCGGTGCTGGAATATGCGCTCCTGATCCTGTTCTTTGTGATGATGGCGCAGATGGTAGTGCTGACGCTGCCGCGCGCCGCGGCGTGCCTCAACCGTGCACAACAGGTGCTCCAGATTGAGCCGAGCATCGTCGATGGCGAGCGAACGCTCGACGCAGGCGCGTCCGACTCAAAGGACGGGGCAGACGCGGTCGCCGTGTTCGATCATATGTCGTTCCGTTTTGACGACGCCGACGAGGACACCCTGTGCGATCTGAACTTTACCTGTCGCCGTGGCCAAACGACCGCAATTGTGGGCTCGACGGGATCGGGTAAATCGACGGTGGCCAAGCTCTTGTTGCGTTTCCACGATGCCTCGAAGGGCGCCATACGCCTCAACGGTGTTGACCTGCGCGACCTTTCGCAAGACGAGATTCGCGGGCATATCGCTTACGTGCCGCAGAAGGCGTGGCTGTTCTCGGGCACGGTGGCGAGCAACCTGCGCTATGGCAACGAGGGTGCGACCGAGGCCGACATGCTTCACGCGCTGCGGGTTGCCCAGAGCACCTTCGTGCTCGATCAGCCGCAGGGGCTCGATACCCCGGTGGCGCAGGGCGGTACGAACTTCTCGGGCGGCCAGCGTCAGCGTCTGGCCATCGCCCGTGCGCTCATGAAGCACGCTGATCTGTATATCTTCGACGATAGCTTTTCGGCCCTGGACTTTAAGACCGACGCGGCCCTGCGCCATGCGCTGCAGGACGAGACGCGCGATGCCGCGGTGCTCATCATCGCGCAGCGCATCTCGACCATTCTGCATGCCGACCAGATCGTGGTGCTTAAGGATGGTGAGGTCGTGGGCTTGGGCACGCACGACGAGTTGATGGAGACCTGCGAGGTGTACCGTGCCATCGCGGAATCGCAGATGAAGGGAGGTGAGTAGCATGACCGAGGAGCTCAAGAAGCAGAGCGTCGTTGATGACGCCGTGGCAGCAGGGACGGCTGAGGAGACGGCGGTCGCACCCGGTCTGGATGATGCCGCCAAGGCTGCAGCCGAACGCGAGGCTCGCCGCCAAGCGCTCTACGAGGAAAACGAACGCGCCGAGGACGAGCGCGCCCGCGCTGAGGCAGAGCGCATGCGCGATGTGGGCGACGAGGACGAGGACGAGAAACCCAGTGACACCTGGGCGACGGTGCGCCGTCTGTGGAGCGAGGCCGCCGGCGATCACTGGCGCTTCTACCTCGTGTTCGCGAGCATCGTGTTCTACGCCATCTTTAACACCGCGGCGCCGGCGTACAGCGCCCGCGTCATCGATGAGCTGTGGGGACACGTGAAGCTGGCGTTTGCCAACGACACCACCTTCAGCATCACTTGGGAGAACTGCGGCAGGACCATCTTCATCTACTTTATGATCTGGACGGCCGCCGCCTCGTTCTACGCGCTCCAGAGCTTTTTGATGTCGAGCGTGGCCGAACGCCTCAACCTGCGTCTACGCAACCGCATCGCACAAAAGCTCAATCTTCTGCCGCTTGCCTTCTTTGACGCGCATCGTCCCGGTGAGGTCGTCAGCCGTGCGACCAACGACTTGGACAAGATGTCCGAGAGCATGCAGCGCGGATTGCTGCAGCTGCTTGTGTCGATCGGCACCGTGACGGGTGCCATCATCATGATGTTCGTCTATAGCGTTAAGCTCACGCTCGTCTTTTTGGGCTTCACGGCCCTGTCGCTGCTGGTGACCAAAGTGGTTTCGCGCCGCACGCATGATGTAACGGGCGAACGCCAGGAGTGGGTGTCCAAGATTACGAGCGCGGTCGAGGAGGGCTACTCGGGCCGTCTGGTGATTCGCGCGTTCAACCGCGAGCGCCAGAGTTCTGCCGAGGTACACGAGGCCTCGGGCGAGCTGGCGCGTGTGAGCGTCAAGGCCGACTTTATGATTAACGCTGTGGGCCCCGCGGTTCGCTTTATCGGTCGTCTGGCGCAGATCGTGATCGCGCTCGTGGGCTGCAACATGCTGGTGGCCGGTCAGATGACTGTCGGCGTGTTCCAGGCGTTCTTCCAGTTTATCTACGAGGCGTCCGAGCCCATGACGCAGCTCTCGTTTACCTTCAACTCGCTGCAGAGCGCGCTGGCGAGTGCGGAGCGCGTGTTCGACCTGCTCGATGAGCCCGAGATGGAGGCCGATCCGCAGCCGGGCGAGGCCGCCAAGCTGCCGGGTCGCGTGGAGGGCCGCGTCTCCTTTGAGCACGTGCGCTTTGGTTATTCGCCCGACAAGCCGCTCATGCGCGACGTGTCGTTTACCGCCGAGCCGGGCCAGAAGATTGCCGTGGTGGGAACCACGGGCGCAGGCAAGACGACGCTCATCAACCTGCTCATGCGCTTTTACGAGATCGACGGCGGCCGCATTACGCTTGACGGTGTGGATACGCGCCTCATGGATCGCGGCGAGCTACGGCAGCAGTTTGGCATGGTGCTACAGGATGCCTGGCTGTTCGACGGCACGATTGCCGAGAACATCGCCTACGGCTGCCCCGAGGCAACGCGCGAGGAGATTGTTGCGGCCGCTCGCGCCGCCCAGGTCGACTTCTTTGTGCGCACCATGCCTCAGGGCTACGACACGCGCGTAGCCAACGATGCCGAAAGCATCAGCCAGGGCCAGCGTCAGCTGCTAACCATCGCACGCGTGCTGCTCAACAACCCGGCGATTCTCATCCTGGACGAGGCGACGTCGAGCGTGGATACGCGCACCGAGCTTGCCATCGGCCGCGCCATGGACGCGCTCATGCGCGGCCGCACGAGCTTTGTGATCGCGCATCGCCTGTCGACGATTGTGGATGCCGACCTGATCTTGGTTATGGATCACGGCAACATTATCGAGCAGGGAACGCACAAGGAGCTGCTGGCTGCCGAGGGCGCCTACGCCGACCTCTACCTGAGCCAATTCGCATAATGTGACAAAGGGACAGTCCCGCATGTCACATCAGAAATAAGGCGCGCCGGGGATGGATTCCCTGGCGCGCCTTTGCGTTGGCGTCAATGTTGTCGGTGGCCGTCCGCCTCTAGCGCTCGTCCACGAGCTTGGTGACGAGGGCCTTGAGCTCGGCCACCTCTCGCTCGAGTTCCTTGACGCGGCGGGCATTCTCGGTGATGCCCTGGCGGTTGAGGGCACTCTGCTCGGCGGCATCGTCGGGCATGTATTCGCGGTGCTGCTTGGCGTCGAAGCTTTCCTCGAATACGCGGCAGCCGTTGCGCTTGATGACGCGGCCCGGCACGCCCACGACGGTGCAGTTGTCGGGCACGTCCTTGACGACGACCGAGTTGCCGCCGATTTTGACGTTGTTGCCAATGCGAATGTTGCCGAGCACCTTGGCACCTGTGCCCACGGTGACGTTGTTGCCCAGGGTGGGGTGGCGCTTGCCGGTCTCGTTGCCGGTGCCGCCAAGTGTGACGCCCTGATAGAGCACGCAGTTGTCGCCCACAATGGCGGTTTCGCCGATGACAACGCCCATGGCGTGGTCGATAAAGAAATGCTTGCCGATCTGTGCGGCAGGATGAATCTCGACGCCAGTGATATGGCGGGTGATTTGCGAGAGCACGCGGGCGAGCGAGCGATGTCCATGTTCCCACAGCCAGTGCTCGGGCACGTGGTTCCACTTGGCGTGCAGGCCGGGGTAAGAAAGGAAGATGACTAGGCCGTTTTGCGCGGCGGGGTCCTGTGCCTGGACGGTCTTGATGTCCTCGCGAATGGTATTGATAAAGCTCACCGGCCGCCCTCCCTTAGCGCCGCGACAATGCAATTCAATAAAGTATAGCGATTCGCTAGGGATTAGGAAGAGCAATCTTGCTCGGCTTTGCGCGACAGGTGTCAATTATGCAAACTTGCTGGTAATGAAGTCACGCTTTTGTAAGGTCGTGTGCGTTGCCGCGTCACAACCGTATACTGGTCAACTTGGACGTGTCCGCGCCCACAACTGAGAGGTTTTACTTCATGGGTTTCATCAATTTTATCGCCGAGCTGCTTAAGGATCCGCGCACCGCGATCGCCAGCTGGATCGCCGCCGGCCCGCTTATGGCCTATGGCTGCGTGTTCCTGATTATCTTTATCGAGACGGGCGTGGTGTTCTTCCCGTTCCTTCCCGGCGACTCGCTGCTGTTTGCTTCGGGTTTCTTTGCCCACAACGGTGGCTTTAACATCGTGGCGCTTCTGGCCGTCGCATGGGCGGCTGCCATTTTGGGTGATCAGTGCAACTTTATGATCGGCCACTTCTTTGGCAAAAAGATCATCGCTTCGGGCAAGGTCAAGGCCATGACGCCCGAGCGCATCAAAAAGTCCGAGGACTTCTTGGACAAGTGGGGCCACCTGGCCATCTTCCTGGGCCGCTTCTTCCCGTTTATTCGCACCTTTGTGCCCTTTATCGCCGGTATGGGCGGCATGCACTGGCGTAACTTCGTTATCTTTAACGTGCTGGGCGGCATTACCTGGTCAACGCTCTTTACATTGTTGGGCTACTTCTTTGGCGGCATCCCCTTTGTGCAGGAGCACTTTGAGCTGCTGATCGTGGGCATTGTTGCCGTGTCGATCATCCCGACCGTGGTCGGTCTGGTTAAGGCTAAGCTGGGCAAAAAGAACGCGTAGCTCGAGCCAGCGCGCAAACCGTGCAGTTGAGGCCCGTCACCGTTTACGGTGGCGGGCCTCTTCAGCTTCGGTCAAATGAAAATACTTTAGTTAGTTAAAGAAAAACGTTTTATCCGACGCGCGTGCGGAGTACAATCTCGTGCATGCGAATCGACGTGCCATCGGCTTTGATGCCGTTCGCGTGTCCCGTCCGGCTCTACGCTCCGGGCGTGCGACGTTGCGACGCGGTCGGCCTCGGTCCTTGCGTGCGAGTTCGCGAGTATGCAACTGTGTATGTAAGGAGCGACATATGACTGTCGAGAAGAAGGATATCGATTGGGGTAGCCTCGGCTTTGGCTACATGAAGACCGATTACAGCTACGAGGCTCATTGGAAGGATGGCGAGTGGGACGAGGGCGGTCTGACTACCGACCACACCCTGCATGTCTCCGAGTGCGGTGGCATCTTCCATTACTGCCAGGAGGTCTTTGAGGGCCTGAAGGCTTACACCGCCGAGGACGGCAGCATCGTCTGCTTCCGTCCCGATATGAACGCCGAGCGCATGTATAACTCTGCCCAGCGCCTCGAGATGCCCCCGTTCCCCAAGGACAAGTTCGTTGAGGCCGTCAAGCAGGTCGTTTCTGCCAACGCCGCCTGGGTTCCGCCCTTCGGTTCCGGCGCGACCCTGTACGTGCGTCCGTTTATGATCGGCTCCGGTGACGTGATCGGCGTGGCTCCCGCTCCTGAGTACACGTTCCGCATCCTCGTGACCCCGGTCGGTCCGTACTTTAAGGGTGGTCTCAAGCCCGTCAAGCTGCGCGTTTCCGAGTACGACCGCGCCGCACCGCACGGCACCGGCAACATCAAGGCTGGCCTCAACTACGCCATGTCCCTCAAGCCCACGATGGAGGCCCATCGCGAGGGCTATGCCGAGAACCTGTATCTCGACTCCGAGTCCCGCACCTATGTCGAGGAGACCGGTGGCGCTAACGTCCTGTTCGTGAAGGAGGACGGCACGCTCGTCGTTCCGCAGTCGCACACTGACTCCATCCTGCCCTCTATCACCCGCCGTTCGCTCGTTCAGGTTGCCGAGGACCTGGGCATGACCGTTGACCAGCGTCCCGTCGAGTGGGCTGAGGTCAAGTCCGGCACCTTTGTTGAGTGCGGCCTGTGCGGCACCGCTGCCGTCATTTCCCCGGTGGGCGAGATCGACAACAAGGTCTACGGTGCCGACGAGACTGTGACCTTCCCGGCTGGCTACACCGAGATCGGCCCCGTGATGAAGAAACTCCGCGAGACCCTGACGGGCATCCAGTCTGGTGCTGTTGAGGATAAGCACAACTGGGTTTACACCGTCGCGTAATTTGTCTTACCCGTCCGGGCGGAGAGCAAGTTCCCTCCCGGCGCGTCCTCGGACATGCAAGAAGCCCTCGCTGCGCACTTCGTGCGGCGAGGGCTTCTTGCGTCCTGCGGAATGCGCCGGGAGGGAACTTGCTCTCCGCCCTGCGGGCTCGGCGATGTCACAACGAACAATAATTAATCTGAATTAAAGATGGCGCGCGGCCTTTTAGGCCGCGCTTTTGTTTTGCGTCGCGCCATGTGGGGGTGGTGGCGACGTGCATTTTTGCGAGTATTCTGCAATCGAAGGCTCCTGCATATCGTCGTTCGGGCAAAAATCCGTGCTTGTCGATGCTTTTCGCGAATAATAGGCGGGGTTATGGGCTGCTGGGTCTCGGGCTGCAGGGGTATTCGCTATCTAACGCCTCTGCTGCGGAGCCCAAAGCCCTTGGTTATGTTGAATACTCCTAAAAATGCACGGCGCCTAGAGGGGGACCTTCGCGAAAAAGGAAACCGCCCCGTCGAAGTATGCATTCGACGGGGCGGTTTATGCATTTGGCCGATTAAGGATGCGCTGCCAAACTACTAGAACTTGACGGTCGGGGCCTGGCGGGCTGATTCGGCGGCCTCGAAGCCCTGGCGCTCCTTAAACTGGAAGATGCCGGCAAAGATGACAGCCGGGAACGTCTGAATGGCGTTGTTGTAGCTGAGCACGCAGTCGTTGTAGCTCTGGCGTGCATAGCTAATCTTGTTCTCGGTATCCTCGAGCGATGTCTGCAGCTGCGTAAAGTTGGTGTTTGCCTTAAGATCGGGATAGGCCTCGGCTACGGCAAAGAGCTGGCGCAGCGCACCGGTCAGCACGTTGTCGGCTTCCATCTTGGCCTCGGGCGTGGTGGCCTTGACGGCGGTGTTACGCGCACTGATCACGGCGGAGAGCGTCTCTTGCTCGTGCTTGGCGTAGCCCTTGACGGTCTCGACCAGGTTGGGGATCAGGTCGTTGCGGCGCTGCAGCTGCGTATCGATGTTCTGCCAGGCGTTATCGATGCGGTTACGCTTGGTGACCATGTTGTTGTAGATGCCGGCGATGGCGCAGACAATCACAATGACAACAACGATGCCGATGATGACGGTAATCATGATGTCTCCGTTTCGAAAGGCCGCGGCGGCATGCGCCAGCTGCCGTTGGTATAACGCTACTAGTATACCCGCAACGTTTTGCCGTGCCGAACTTTCCGGTAAGCGTTATGTTTTCGGCGGGGTTGGCACTGGGGCAAAGCGCGCGAGGTACAGGTGTAAGATATGCGACAGATTGACGAGTGTTGTCTTTGCCCTGAGGATGGCGATACCAGTGGACCTTCGCATTAAGAAAACCTACCGTGCCCTGTTCGATGCTTTCACCGAGCTTCTCGAGGAGCATCGTTTTGAGGACCTGACGGTTGCCATGCTGTGCGACCGCGCCATGATTCGCCGCACGACGTTCTACAAGCACTTTCGCGACAAGAACGATTACTTTGCCTTTTATATCGATGAGCTCATGTCCGGCTTGCCGCAAAAACAGCCCGATGAGGCCGGCACAGTGTCTGCCGAGGACGTGCGCGCGCTCCGGCACGCGATTTTGGACGATGCCATGGACCTGATTCTGGCCCATGAGCAGCTCATGGACAACATTTTGGCGAGCAGCATGTCGGGAATGCTGACCAACGTTATTTGCGACCGTATTGCCCGCTCCATCCGCGAGCGTGTGATGAACGTGCTTGCCGAGGATGCCCTGGCCCCCGTGTCACTCGAGACGACGTCTGAGTTTGTCGCCGGCGGTATTATTCGACTTTTCACGATATGGTGGGAATCGGGCCACGATCTTGAGCGTCGACCCGAGATGGCCGACGTGGTCGATGCGCTGTTTGAGCGGACCATGACACCGGTGCATCACTAAAAGTGGCGGAGAGAGGGGGATTCGAACCCCCGGAACGCTCTCGCGCTCAACGGTTTTCAAGACCGCCGCATTCAACCGCTCTGCCATCTCTCCGTGAGTCGTAATGATAGCATCGTTTTGAATTTGCAACAGGGAAGGCGAACGATGACGATCACCGAAATCGACGTGAAGTTCATGCGCGAGGCGTTGGCGGAGGCGCGAGCCGCCGCGGCGGTGGGCGAGGTGCCCATCGGAGCCGTAGTGGTGCGCGACGGCGAGATCGTCGCGAGGGCGCACAATCGGCGCGAGCTCGACCAGGACCCTTCGGCGCATGCAGAGTTCGCGGCCCTGTGCGCCGCCGCCCAGGCGCTTGGCCGCTGGCGCCTTTCCGACTGTACGGTCTACGTAACGCTCGAGCCCTGCTGCATGTGCGCAGGCCTTATGGTTAACGCGCGCGTGGGGCGCTGCGTGTATGGCGCGAGCGACGCCAAGGCGGGCGCGTTGGGATCCCTATACGATTTGAATGCCGACTCGCGCCTGAATCATCGGTTTAATGTGGCGACTGGGGTCCTGGCGGATGAGTGTCGTGAGGTGTTGAGCGGCTATTTTAGTGGGCTGCGTGGCACCGATGGTACTGGCTGCGGTTGTGGGGCCGATCTTGAGGCACATGCCGCTCATGCCGAGGCGCTCGCGTGTGCCGAAGATATCGCCGTTGAGGCGGTCGATTTTGGTGCCGCGTGCCGCCGGCCCCGCCGTGTGCTGTTGGCGATTGATTCCTTTAAGGGCAGCGTGTCGAGTGCGCAGGCGGAGGCGGCGGTTGCCGAAGGCGTGCGCCGCGTTTGGCCCGATGCCGAGGTGTGCACATTGCCGCTGGCAGATGGCGGCGAGGGAACGCTCGACGCCGTTGCCGCCTGCGGTGGCGAGCTTGTGACCTGCGAGGTTGCAGGTCCCTTGGGCGAGCGTGTGCCTGCCCGGATGCTGGTTGATGTCGAGCGCGAGTCCGCGGTCATCGAGATGGCCGAGGCGGCCGGCATTGGGTATTCGCCTTGCACGGAGTCGTCGGCGCTTGCGGCTTCGACCTATGGCGTGGGCGAACTGATGCTTCATGCGGTTCGCGCGGGTGCAAAGACTATCTATATTGGCTTGGGCGGCAGCGCCACCAACGACGGCGGCGCCGGCATGCTGCAGACGCTGGGCGCGCGTGTGGTCGATGATCGGGGCTGCGATGTCGCCCCCGGTCTTGCCGGCCTTGAGCAGGTGGCGAGCGTTGATTTGGCGCCAGCGCTGCAGGCTTTGGATGGCGCTCGTATCGTTGTGCTTTCGGATGTCGAGAATCCGCTCGTAGGGCGTCGCGGCGCGCTTGCGGTGTTCGGCGGACAGAAGGGTCTGCCGGCGTATGATGCCGAGGCGCTGAACAGGTGCGACAGCTGGATGGTCGGCTACGGCCGCTTGCTCGACGCTGCGATTGCCGGAGCTCGAGCCCAGGGGCTGTTGCGCACATCCGAGGGTGCACGGACATTTGGCTCGGTGCTCGGTGTGCCCGGCGCCGGTGCCGCCGGTGGCTTGGGCGCGGCGTTACTGGCGCTCGGTGCGGAGCTACGCTCGGGCGTGGAGACGGTGCTCGATCTGATTGGGTTTGACGAGCGCGTGCGCGATGTCGACCTCGTCATAACGGGCGAGGGCAATATGGATGAGCAGTCCGCCGCCGGTAAGGCGCCGGTGGGCGTGGCCCGTCGTGCGAAGCGATATGGCAAACCGGTGGTCGCCGTCGTGGGCGGTCGTGCCGACAGCCTGGATGCGGTGTATGGGCAGGGCGTCGACCTGGTTTTGCCGATCTGCCGCAAGCCCATGCCCCTCGACCAGGCGCTCGGTGTGCAAGAAGCCACAACCAACCTCATCTGCGCCGGCGAGTCTGCCGCTCGATCCTACGACCTCGGCCGAATCTAGAAAAGTAGTCATTTTGGGACGGGGCTAGAAAATCACCCGTAAAGGCATGTGAATCTGAACAATTCAATCCTGCGCCTTGTGGCGCTCGATGGTGCTGTCTAGGGATCGGAGGCTATGCACTTCAGGTGTTGACGCCGCCATTTATGTGCCATTAGTAGATTGCTCTTCGTTCAGTTGTTCGCCAATTAATCCTGCCAATTAATTATCATTTCGGGCGAAGACGTGGATTATCTCCATGATGGATCTCTTTGGGCATAATGTTGTCTTAAACTGTCCTAATCAATAGATCGCTCTTGGGAAGAGAAGGCGACACCAGAGGGGGAGAAGGGAATTGGAGAGGAAAGTTTTCGGCGGGGGGGGGCGGAGAGTCGCTGCTCTCTGCCTTGCGCTGGTTCTCGGCTTCGGATGTTTATCCGTTGGCGCGACGGCCGGTGTCGCATATGCGGCCACGGCATCGCGGACTGCGTATACTGCGGAGGAGTTTGAGATCACCCAGGACGGCGTGACCTATTCGTGCGAGACCACGGATAAAGGTACGGCGGAAATCACATGTATTGTTGCCGGCGACGGTGTAACCGCGGTGAGTGTGCCCAGCTCCATCGAGCATGGTGGCCAGACCTACAAAGTCACCGACCTTTATTTCTCGTCTGGTATCGTGGCCGAGAATGTTGAGCAGCTGACGCTTCCCGACACGCTCGAAAACGTGCGCGGATGGTATTTCCGGAAGTTCGTAAAGGTCAAGGAGCTCCATATCCCTGGCTCCATCAAGAACTTCGGTTGCTCGTTGCAAAACGCTGGCTCGCTCGAAAAGCTCTATTTTGATGAGGGCGTCGAGGAGATTAGCGCCAACATGATGGTCAATGGCTGCAGCAGCCTTTCGGAGATCAATCTCCCCTCCACCCTCAAAATGATTTCGGGCTCGGGCGCCTTCGAGGGGGCTACGGCCCTCACAAGCATCGAGTTTCCAAAAGATGTCGCCTTCTCCGACACCATAACGGGCGTATTCGAAGACTGCACGTCTCTGACAAGCGTGTCGTTGCCCACTTCGGTTACCAAGATCCCCTCGCACATGTTTGACGGATGCACCTCTCTCACGTCCGTCACCGCGCTGAGCGAAATCGAGTCCATCGGGGATGGGGCGTTTCGGAATTGCTCGAGTTTAACCGGGATTGATTTCCCGGGCACATTGACGAGCATCGGATCCTCTGCTTTCCAGGGGTGTGCCAGCCTGGTGAGTGTGCCCAATCTAAGCAAGGTGACAAAGATGGGCAGCGGGGCTTTTCGCGAGTGCAAAAATCTGCGGGCGTCCGTGGACCTGTCCTCGCTTCAGAGCATTCCGGGCTATGCGTTTTGCTATACGCCGGTTAAGATCGTGGGGCTTTGCGACAACCTGAAGAGTATCGGTGACTGGGCCTTTATCCAGAGCAACGTCGCCGTCCAGCTTCCCAGGACACTTGAGACAATTGGCGACTACGCCTTCTATTACGGCACGTTGCCGGAGCAGCTTTCCATTCCGGATTCCGTGACTTCCGTTGGCAGGGCAGCCTTCTCGGGCGTAGGTGGCGTGAGGGATGTGACGATCGGGCGCGGCCTCACCAAAATACCCTTGGGTATGTTTGACGACAGCACGGTTCAGAAGATCACAATCGAAAACAGCATGGATGACATCACCGGCTCGGAGAACCTCCCGTCCTCTGGCGTCGATATCGTCTACACGCGCGAGCACATCGATGATGGCGTCGGCGGTACCGTGAGCGATGACAGCACCAAGACCCTTCAGGAGCTGGTCAACGAGGCCCCCGATGGCAAGGAAACCGTCATCACCCTGAAAAAGCACGTGAAGCTCGGCTCCACGCTCACGATTCCTGCCGGGAAGATGATTAAGATCACATCGGATAAGCCCTATACCATCTTGGCAACAAAGAATAGCGGCGTCTCCGTACTGGTCAATGTTGCCGAGAGGGCGTCCCTCGAGCTGTCGGGGAAAGCGTCTCTGAGGGGTCGCTACAACAAGGGCGCCATTATTTCTAGCAGGGGAGCAGTTGTGCTCTCTGACGAGGCCGTTGTGTACGACGGTACCACGAGCGGGGATAGCACGGGCGCCGTCGACGTGTCGGGAGAAAATGCCTCGCTTACCATGACGGGCGGCGTCATCGAGCAGTGCGAGCTGCGCCATTCGTATTGCGGTGCCGTTCGCGCGTCCAGCGGCGCTCATGTAGTTATGAAGGGTGGCGTTATCCGCAACAACGGAGTCGTTACCGGGGCCACCAATTGCTTTTGGCTTACATCTTCTGGCGTCATTTTGTGGGGCAACGCTCGCTTTGACATGAGCGGAGGCCGCATCGAGGGCAACAACGGTTATCGAGGCAGTGCGGTGCTTGCGTACGGCCGGGGTAAGGGCGAAAACCAAAGAGCCAAGTTCACGATGACTGGTGGTCAGATTTCCGGCAACAGGAGCAGTAGGCTGGAGGCGGCCTACGATCCTTCCGGAGCAGTTCATATTGAGGGCAACGCCGAGTTCACCATGACGGATGGAAAGATTGAGAACAACGTTGCGTCTGGCAAAGGCAAAGGCGGAGGAGTGTGTGTGGTCGACCCGGGCTGTCAGAATAGCGAAAATGGGAATACTGCTTTCATCATGCAGGGCGGGTCCATATCTGGCAACTCCGCTTCCGCCGGTGGAGGTGTCTATACCTATTCGAATGACGTTACGCTCAGCGCGGGCAAGATCGAGAGTAATACTGCTTGGAGCATGGGCGGCGGCGTGTATAGCGAAGGCAACGAGTATCTTGGCTATAGTACGCTCCATATCGAAAACGCTTGCGTTGTTGATAACCATGCGGATAAACAGGGCGGCGGCATGTGGTTCTGCCCTACCGGAGATGCCAAGGTCTACGTCCAGGACGGCGGCCTGATCGCCAGGAACACGGCTGACGAGGCGGGAGACGACTTCGTCTTCACCGGCGCCAAAGACGCCAAATACAAACTGACCTTGGCCAACCGCGCTCCGGGCGGCGGAAAGGTCAGCTGGTACAGAGACGGTGGACTGTTTAACCCCGAGGGCACCACTGCGGCAACAAACCCCAAAATCCCGCGATTCTCGCCCGATGGTGACAACGGCGAGCCCCTGTCCTTTACCGACGCCACGCCGAACGTCGCGCTTAAATCTGTGATGAGCGAGGATGTGTATAACCTCGGCGGCGGCCAGACGTCGCTGACGATCTCTGGCAATACGGCGCCGTTGGGAGGCGGCATCGGCGCCAACGGCGGTGTTGTCATCGGCAAGTCCGAGAACATCAACATTCCCATCGAAAAGGTCTGGGAGAACCCCAGGATTCCCCATCCTGATAAGGTAAAAGTAAATCTCAAGAACGGCGATACCGTCATCGATTCGATCACCCTGAGCGAGTCTGACGACTGGGAGGGCGTCTTCTCCAACCTGCCGCAGCGTGATGCTTTCGGCGCCGTGATCGACTACACCGTGGCCGAGGACCCCGTCGAGGGCTACAGCTCCAAGGTCTCCGGCGACGCCGAGCGCGGCTTCGCCGTGACCAACGCCTCCACGGCCAAGGTCTCGGTGCCCGTCGAGAAGAAGTGGGTCGGCCCGGCGGCCGAGAAGGCCACCGTGCGCCTGCTCGCCGACGGGAAGGCCACCGGCGATTCGATCGAGCTGTCAAAGTCCAATAACTGGAAGGGCTCCTTCGAGGGCCTGCCCAAGTACTCCAAGTCCGGCGCCGTGATCGACTACACCGTGGCCGAGGACCCCGTCGAGGGCTACAGCTCCAAGGTCTCCGGCGACGCCGAGCGCGGCTTCACCGTGACCAACACTGTGAAGACGGGCGAGCTCGATGTCTCCAAGACCGTCGTGGCGCGCGAGGGCCTGGCGGTCGACGCGGACAAGATATTTAAGTTTGTGGTTGAGGCCACCGATGCCATGGGCCGCAAAGTATCCGGCACCTACGGTGACGCGACGTTCGAGGACGGCAAGGCGACCCTCAAGCTCAAAGATGGCCAGACGGCGAGGATTACGGGGCTGCCCGCGGGAACTGCCTACACGGTGACCGAACGTGCCGCCGAGGGCTACACGACCGCGGTGAACGGAGCCGAGGGATCCAGGGCCGAGGGCTCCATCTCGGCCGATCAGGTCGCCTCCGCCGCCTTCACCAACACCTTCGACCCCGCCCCCGCCACGGCGTTCGTCCCCGAGCTCACCAAGGTGCTCGCTGGAGGCCGCAAGCCCGGCCTCCGGGAGGGGGAATTCACCTTCGAGCTCTCCCTCACCGATGGCGCGGGCAATGTTCTCGAGGGCTACCCAATCGAGGCGAAGAATGACAGGGACGGCAAGGTTTCCTTTGGCGAGCTCAGCTTCACCAATCTGGGCACCTACCACGCGACCGTGACCGAGAAAGCAAGCGGCGATGTCCTGATTGAGGACGACGCGCATGCCTACACCTTCGACATCGCGGTGACTCAGACCGGTGCCGGCCTTAAGGCCGAGATCTCCAACGAGCGGGGCAAGAAGACTTTCACCAACACCTTCACGCCGCACGACAACACCAAGACCGTCACCAAGGCGGACGCCTCGGGCGCCAAGGTCGATGTGGATGGCAAACCGGTGGGCGTGGGCGATACCCTCACCTATACCATCGGCTGGGCCAATAACAGCGTCGACGACAGGGGCGCCGCGCAGGCGGCCGACGTGACGGTGACCGATGTCCTGCCCAAGGGCGTTAACTATGTTGAGGGTTCTGCCGACGGTGCCGCCTACGACGCCGCGACGCGCACCCTTACCTGGTCGCTCGGCGAGCAGGCTGCGGGCGCCACGGGCACGCTCAGCTTTGACGTGAAGGTCTCCGCCGAAGCCGCCGTGGTCGACGACATCTCCAACACCGCCACGGTCAAGGTGGGGGAGAACGAATCCCAGACCAACACGACCCACAACAGCGTGCCCCGCGGGGGCAACCTCACCGTCAAGAAGACGGTCGTCGGCGGCGACAGCCAGCGCGAGTTCGGCTTTACGGTCGCGCTGACCGACGGGGACGGCGAGCCCGTCTCTGGCACCTTCGGCAAGGGCGAGCACGCCGTGACGTTCGCGGGCGGCAAGGCGAACTTCACGCTTAAGGATGGCGGGGAGAAGATCATCTCCGGCCTACCCGTGGGCGCGCGCTACACCGTGACCGAGGATGCCGCCGAGGGCTACACGACCGCGGTTAACGGGGCTGACGGCTTCAAGGCCGAAGGCGCCGTGACCGAGGACGGCGCGACCGTCGCGTTCACCAACACGTACGGAACGGCCACCGAGGGCAGGGACGTCTCCACCGCGGGGCTCTTCACCAAGACGCTCGAGGGCCGCGACTGGGCGGAGGGCGACAGCTTCCAGTTCACGCTCGCGGGCGAGGACGGCGCCCCCATGCCCGAGGGCTCTGCCGACGGCTCCAAGACCGTCAGCGTGACGGCCGGCGCCGGCACCAAGGCGGGCGATAGGGTCGCCTTCGACTTCGGCCCCATCCGCTACACGCTCGACGACATCAAGGACGCCGGGTTCGCCGAGGTCGGCGGCAAGCGCGTGCGCGCCAAGACCTTCACCTACACGGTGCGCGAGGTCAGGCCCGATGACGGCTCCGCCATCGCTGGTGTGGCCTACGACGGCCACACCGCCACGATGACGGTGACCGTGACCGACGACGGCTCCGGCAACCTCACGGCCACGACGCCCGCAATCGCGCAGGCGAGCGGCGGCGACTTCGTCAACACCTACACGACCGAGCTCGACTACTCGGCCCGCGCGGGAGTGCGCCTGTCCAAGACGCTCTCCGGCCGCGCCATGGAGGCGGGGCAGTTCGCCTTCACCGTGACCGCGGACGCCGAGACGGCCGCCAAGCTCGGCCTCAAGACCGGCAAGGACGCCTACGCCGTGGCCGCGGCCGATGACGGTGCGGCCGGCCTGGTCGACCTCATCGGCGGGACCGCGGAGAGCGACGTGAAGTTCACCGACGCCGACGCGGGCAAGGTCTATCGCTTCACCGTCACCGAGACCAAGCTCGGCGGCGAGGGCTACACCAACGACACCGCGCCGCGCACGGTGACCATCGCGCTCGCCTACGATACCGCGACGGGCAAGCTTACGGTCACGACCACAGTTGCCAAGGACGGCTTCGAGGTCGCCCGCAGCGAGGTCTCCACAGCGAATGACGTCACGGCGACGCCCGCGCCCGTGACGGTCGCGTTCCAGAACTCCTACGAGGCCACCGGAACGCTCGGCGGCGAGGGCAACGTGGCCATCAACGCCACCAAGACGCTGACGGGCCGCGCCGCGGCGGCGGGCGAGTTCTCGTTCTCCGTCCGCGATGCCCAGGGCAATGTGGTCGCGACCGCGACCAACCAGGCCTCCGGCGACGGCGAGGCCGTGGGACTTTCGTTCTCGCCCATCTCCTACACCACCGACGCTCTCGAGCAGATGGTGGCGGACGGCATCGCCACCAGGGCCGCCGACGGCTCCTGGGTCATTCCCTATACCGTTTCCGAGGACGGTACGGACCGGCTGCCTGCGGGCGTGACGGCGGCCACGTCGAGCTTCGGCATCACGGTCAAGGTGACCGATAACGGCAAGGGCGGGCTGGATGTGGCCGTGACCTACCCCGAGGGCTCCGACGGCACGCTGTCGTTTGTGAACGGCTATAGCGCCGGCGAGGCGACGGTCGACATCGCGGGTACCAAGACGCTGGCGCTCGGCCAGGCCGGACTCGGCCTCACGCAGGCTGACATCGCGGGCAGGTACACCTTTAAGATTGAGCCGCTGGACGGCGCGCCCGCGCCGGTCGGCGCCTCCGGTAAGACGGTGACCGAGGCGACCAACGACGCCGCCGGCAACGTCGAGCTGGGCCATGTCACGTTTAAGCAGCCGAGCGATCTCGATGACGTCGAGATCGACGGCGACGGCCTGCGTACCAAGACGTTTGCCTACCGGGTGAGCGAGTCCGGTTCGGTCGACGGTGTGGTCAACGACGCGACGGCAACCAGGACCTTCACGGTCAAGGTGGTCGAGGACACCAACGCGGGCACGCTCGCCGCGGAGGTCCTGCCCGCAGAGGGCACGCCCGAGGGTAAGGGCGCGTTCGAGTTCACCAATACCTACGGCGTGAACCCGACGCCGAGCTCCGTTACCGACCAGATCGAGGTGAACAAGAAGCTCAAGGGCCGTGACCTGGCCGAGGGCGAGTTCGAGTTCCAGTTGGTCGAGCTTGCCGCCGACGGCAGCGAGAGCGTCGCGGCGACGGGCAAGAACGCCGCCGACGGCACGGTCGCGCTCAGCCCCGTCACCTACACCGCGCCCGGCATGCACAGCTACGAGTTGCGCGAGGTCGCCGGCACGGCGGGCGGCGTGACATACGACAAGGCGACGTACCGCGTGCGCACGACGGTCACCGATGCCGGTAACGGCACGCTCGCCGTCAAGCACGAGCTGGCGGATGCCGAGGGCAATCCCACGGGCGACGACTCGGTGACCTTTACCAACGGCTACGAGGCCGCACCCGTCACCCTCAAGCTGGGCGCCGCCAAGGTGCTCAAGGGCGCCGAGCTCAAGGCGGGCCAGTTTAGCTTTGAGCTCAAGAGCCGGGACGGCAAGGTCATGTCGACCGCCAAGAATGCCGCCGATGGCAGCGTCACGTTCGATGCGCTGACCTTCAATCAGGCCGGCACCTACACCTTCACGGTGAGCGAGGTCGACGACGGCCAGGCGCACGTGACCTACGACAAGGCGGTGCACAAGATCGTCGTCACGGTGAGCGACGAGGCGGCAGACGGCACCAGGACGGGCTATTTGTCGGCGAAGGTTTCCTACGAGGGCGACGCCAACCTGCCGCCGGTCTTCACCAACAGCTACGCCGAGGAGCCCGGCACCCCCGGCACCCCCGAGAACCCCGGCACGCCGGGCGGCGGCTCGGGCGGCGGTTCAGATAACGGCTCCGGCAGCGGCGCTAGCGGTGACGGCTCCAAGGGCGGTATGCCCGACACCGGCGACCGCAGCCTGCCGCTTGAGGCGCTCGGCGCCATGGCCGGCATCGGCGCGCTGACCGCAGCGGGCGGCGCGGTCCTGTACCGCAGGCGCCGCTAGCGATATGGACGAGTGGGGCGAATCCATCCGATGGGTTCGCCCCACTTGCCGTGGCGGGCGGGAGCAGGTAAGATATACCGAGCGCCTAGCGCGTTCGATGGGTTCGGATGACGACATGTTCCGAATCTGGTCAGGTCCGGAAGGAAGCAGCCATAAGGAGCCTCTGTCGGGCGTCCGAATCCATCGAGCGCACGGGCGTTTTTTGGTGCCGCGACATGGCCCGGCCGGCGACGAGGTATTTGGTGTCTCGCTGGTCCTCGGCTGCGCCTGCGGGATCGCTCGACTACCAAATGCCTCGTCGCCGGCCGGGCCCCGTCGTCCAAAAATCACCCGTAAAGGCGCGTTAGTCTAATTAAATCTATCCCTTAAGGAATGCGGCTTGCTAGTGTTGTCTGGGCATTGATGGCTGCGTGGTTCAAGAGACGGCGGCGTTGGCATCTGTTTTAACAAGTAAAGAGGCCCGCTTCCTTCGTTTGAGTTGGGGAAGCGGGGCCTCTTTTGATTTTGGGCTTGCGGATTGGCAAAGGCGACGTTCGCTGGTAGCTACCTTGAGTTCTTGATGCGGCGTACACCCGCGGTGGCTATTCCGAACCCTGCGGCGGCGATTCCTGCGAGTGCGATTGCGCTCGGCGCTGTGTCGCCTGTGTTTGCGAGCTTGCCGGTGGTCGTATTTGCTTGCTTGGTGGAGCTCGATGGAGCGTATTTGCCGGTCGCGGGCGAGCTGGCGGGCTGTGCCGTTTCGGCCGGCTGCGCTGAGCTGGAGGGTTTTGTCGTCTCGGCGGGTTTCGTTATCTCGGGCGAGGTGGCCTTGTCTGCCGCGGCCTTTGCCTCTTCGTATGCCTTGCAGGCGTCGTCATAGGCCGCTTGCGCCTTTTCCAAATCGCTGATGAGCGCATTTCGCTTGGCTACGTCTTCGTCGATGTGGGCTTTGGCTTCCTCTGCCTCACTTTCGAAATACTGAACCTGTCTTTTCTGGCTTTCGAGCCGGCGTTGGCAGTGGTGAAGATCATCTTCACAAGATTTTTCTCGCCTTTCTGCCGACATGATCTCACTTCGCAACTGCTTAATAGTTTCGTTAGAAGCTCCGTCGTCGATTGCCTTATTTAATTCTGCCTGAAGGCCGCTTGTCCGGTTGTGGGCCTCATCGTATTTGGCTTGGGCTGCATCGACGTTCGCTTGCATGGCGGGAAGGGGTTCCCTCCGTTTGGCGGCTTCCGTCACCACCATGCCGTAGATCTCTTGAAAAGCGGTAATGTCATCATCGATTTCCGCAATTTTCTCGGGACTTGCGGCGTTTTTTGCGGCCTCGAGGTTTTTGAGCGCTTCCTGCATGGCTGCATACGCTTTGTCTTTTGCGGCGGCCGCGTCTTCCGTCTGCAAGGCAACTGCACCGGTGGGGGAGCTGGTTTCCGCCGCGATCGCCGTTGCGGGGGCGATTCCCGCGACAAGTGCCGCGGAAAGGGCGATGCCCACAGTTGCTCGTCTTGCTCTTCTTGCGAGAATGTCGTTCATCTCGGCACCTCATTTCAAGGGTTGGCGACTCGGCTGGTAGCACTACTGTAAGTATACCAAGCGATTGGCGCGCCGCTGACCGGGCATGCGCACCTCTCCGCTTCTTTGGAAACCGAACCCCATTAGAAATGACGAGTTGTTTACGCTTCTTTTGGGCTCACCGTACTATCATGATTCGAATTGAGTGTGAATGATGATAGGGAGCGCCTTCTATGATTGAGCTGCTCAGGCGTTTTGGTGGTAAGTTTCGCCGGTATATGGTGATCGGCCCTGCGTGCAAGTTGATTGAAGTGATCTTTGACCTGCTTACGCCGCTGGTGATTGCCCAGATGATTGATAAGGGCATCGGCGCGCACGATGTGAACGCCGTTGTCCACTACGGCGTGGTGCTCGCCGCCATGGCTGTGATCGGCATCTCGTTTACGCTCGTCTGCCAAAAGATGGCGGCGCTCACCTCGCAGGGCATGGGCACCGACATCCGCGGCGCGCTCTACGGGCACATCAACAAGCTGAGCTACGCCGAGCTCGACCGCTTCGGCACGCCGTCGCTCATCACCCGCATCACCAACGACGTTAACCAGGTGCAGCTCGCTGTGGCGCTGGGCGTACGCATGCTCATCCGCTGGCCCTTCTTGGCCGTGGGCTCCATGGTCGCGGCCCTTTCCATCGACCTTAAGCTCGGCATGATCTTTTTGATTTGCACGCCCGCCATCGGCTTGGTGTTTTGGTTTGTCATGGCGCGCTGCATCCCGTACTACAAGCAGCTGCAGGCAAAGCTCGACCGCATCGCGCTTATCTGCCGCGAGGGCCTTTCGGGCGCCCGCGTGGTTCGCGCCTTTGTGCGCGAGGACCATGAGCGCGAGCGCTTTGCCCAAGCCGCCGATGACCAGGCCCATACCGCCATCGCGGTGGGTAAGCTCTCGTCGATTCTCAACCCCGTCACGTTTCTTGTGATGAACCTGGGCGTGTGCGCCATCCTGTGGGTGGGCGGCATCCAGGTCAACGTGGGCGAGCTTACGCAGGGTCAGGTCATGGCGTTCGTCAACTACATGACGCAGACCCTGACCTCCATCGTGTACGTTGCCAACCTAGTCGTGGTCTTTACCAAGGCGAGCGCCAGCGCGTCGCGTATCAACGAGGTGCTCAATTGTGAGCCGAGCATCACCGACGGGGGCAGCCAGCCGGTCGCGCTGCCCGAGCCGAATGATCTGGCGGGTGGCGCTGTTCCGGTCTCCGCGTTGAGCTTTGACCATGCGAGTTTTTCGTTTGGCGCAGGCGCCGCCAACGCCGTCAATGACGTGACCCTGGAGCTGCCGTTGGGCAAAACGCTCGGCATCATCGGCGGCACGGGTAGCGGCAAGTCCACGCTCGTCTCGCTTATCCCGCGCCTGTACGATGCGGGCACCGGCAGTGTGAGCGTGATGGGCTCCGACGTGCGCGCTTGGCCGCTCGACCAATTGCGCCATGTGGTTGCAACCGTCCCACAACGCGCATCGCTCGTGAGCGGCACGATCCGCAGCAACCTGACCTGGCGCGACGAGGCGGCGACCGACGATGAGCTCTGGGCGGCGCTCGATATGGCGCAGGCGAGCGAGTTTGTGCGCAACAAGCCCCAAGGCCTGGATGCCCCGGTCGAGGCGGGCGGCAAGAACTTTAGCGGTGGTCAGCGCCAGCGCCTGACCATCGCGCGTGCCCTGGTGGGCTCGCCCCAGATTCTGATCATGGACGACTCCGCCTCGGCGCTCGACTTTAAGACCGACGCGGCGCTTCGCCATGCCATTCGCGAGCGCAGCGTGCGCGGTGCCGCCGAGGGCGGGCTGCCGCTGACGACCGTCATCGTGAGCCAGCGTGTCTCGACCGTTCGCGATGCCGACATGATCTGCGTGCTCGACCACGGTTCGGTTGCGGGCTTGGGCACGCACGATGGGCTGTACGCGACCTGCCAGCTCTATCGCGAGATCTGCCAGTCGCAGCTTCGCCGCGAGGAGCTCGAGGGCCAGCAGGGGAGTGCGACACCCGCGTCCGCCCCGGCTGCCCCGGCATCCACTTGCGCAAAGGAGGGCTGCTAAATGAATCCGTATACTTCTTCCGGTTCGGTCGCCACGATGACGGCCAACGTGTCCGGCAACGATAGCCTCAACGACCTGGGTGACGGCCCACGCCAGCCCGGCGATCCCGAGCGCTATCCCGCCGGCGCGGTGACCCGCCGCCTGCTGGGCTATGTTCGTCCGCACCGCGTCTCGTTTACGGCGTCGTTTGTGAGCGCCGCCATCTCGGTGATTCTGCAGCTCTACACGCCTATTCTCATCGGCGAGGGCATCGACCTCATCGTCGCGGCGGGCCAGGTGGACTTCGATGCGCTGCTGCCGCTTGTCACCAAGCTCGCGCTCGTCGTGGTGGGGGCCGCGGCCTTTCAGTGGCTGCAGGGCTATTGCGTCAACCGCCTGTCCTACGAGACGGTGCGCGACATGCGCGTGGAGGCAAGCGACAAGCTCAGCCGCATGCCGCTCAGCTTTATCGACAGCCATGCCCACGGCGACCTTATGAGCCGCGTGGTCAACGATGTCGACCAGGTGGGCGATGGTCTGCTGCAGGGCTTTACCCAGCTCTTCACCGGCGTTATCACCATCGTTGGCACGCTTGCTTTTATGCTCTCCATTAACCTGACCATGACGCTCGTGGTGGTGCTCGTCACGCCGCTCTCCATCTTTGCGGCCGGTGCCATCGCCAAGCTCTCCAACAAGAGTTTTACGGCCCAGCAGCGTATTCAGGGTCAACTGGGCGGTCATATCGAGGAGTATGTGGGCGAGCAAAAGCTCGTGGACGCCTTCGCCTACGGCCCGCACGCTCAGCAGCGCTTCGATGCCCTTAACGCCGAGCTCTATACGGCAGGTGAGCGCGCGCAGTTTATGGGCTCGCTCTCTAACCCCGGTACGCGCTTTATCAACAACATCATCTACGCCGTGGTTGCCGTCATCGGCTGCGTGGGCGTGATCACGGGCGTGCCTGCGGCGCTCACGGTGGGCGGCGTGCAGATCTTCCTGTCCTACGCCAACCAGTACACTAAGCCGTTCAACGAGGTCACCAACGTTATTACGCAGATCCAGACTGCGTACGCCTCGGCGCGCCGCATGTTTGCGCTGCTCGATGCCCGCGAGCAGGAGCCTGATGCGGAGGATGCCGTTGAACTTGCCGCCCCGCAGGGTGAGGTGACCTTTGAGCACGTGGACTTTAGCTATGTGCCCGATCGCAAGCTGCTGCAGGATATCTGCATCGAGGCCAAGCCCGGCATGCGCTTTGCCCTGGTCGGTCCTACGGGCTGTGGCAAGACAACGCTCATCAATTTGCTGCTGCGGTTTTACGATATCGATGCCGGACGCATCATGGTCGATGGCCGGTCTTCGCGTGACTACACGCGCGCAAGCCTGCGCCGCGCCTTTGGCATGGTGCTGCAAGATACCTGGCTGTTCGAGGGCACCGTGGCCGAAAACATTGCCTACGGTTGCCCCGACGCCACGCGCGAGCAGATTGTCGAGGCCGCCAAGCGCGCTCATGCGCACAAGTTTATCGTGCAGCTGCCAGGCGGCTATGACACGGTGATCGGCGGGGACGGCGGCACGTTTAGCCAGGGTCAAAAACAGCTGCTGTGCATCGCGCGCGTCATGCTTACCGACCCGGCGATCTTGCTGCTGGACGAGGCGACCTCGAGCATCGATACGCGCACCGAGCTGCAGGTTCAGGCGGCATTCGACGAGCTCATGGCAGGTCGCACAAGCTTTGTCGTGGCGCACCGCCTGAGCACCATCCGCAACGCCGACTGCATTCTGGTGATGCGCGACGGCGAGATTATCGAGCGCGGCACGCACGACGAGCTGCTAGCGGCAGGTGGCTTCTACGCCGAACTCTACCGCAGCCAATTCGCCCAGTGAGCAAGCCCGTGGGGCAAATGAATCAATCGACAGACGGTGGTTTACATCTGTCACGTTAGTACTAAGATATTCATCTAATAAATTGCATTAGTGGCTTTAGTTTTGGGGGAAACGAGGCAACGTGACTATGACGTGCTCTTTGGTGGTTAACAGCAAGAGCGGTAATACCAGGATGGTTTCGGGTGCGATCAAGCGCGCTCTGCAGGCTGCGGGCGTTGAGTTTGTCCATGCCGCGGCGTTGAGCGACGATGCGGATGCAGATCAGGTTGCGCTCGAGGCGCAGGGGGCCTGCGCGGCCGACATGGTGCTCGTCGGTTTTTGGTGCGACAAGGGCGCGTGCACGCCTTCGGTCGCGGCGTTGCTCTCTGCCTTGCACGGCAAGCGCGTGTTCCTGTTTGGCACCTGCGGATTTGGGGCCGACCAGAGCTATTACCAGCAGATTATCGACCGCGTAACTTCCAATCTGGCCGTGGATGCCGAGCTTGCGGGCTGGGCGATGTGTCAGGGTAAGATGGGCCCTGCGGTCAAACAGCGCTACGAGGCCATGCTCGAGCAAGATCCCGACAACGCCCGATTTAAGATGCTGCTCGACAACTGGGTTGCCGCGAAGGACCATCCCACCAAGGAAGATCTGGACAACATGGCGGCGGCGGCCAAGAAGGCCGTGCTGGGGGAGTAGCTCCCATCGCTGACGGCGGTCGGCCCATCTTTCTAAATGTAACGTCCTCCCGGGCGTCGGGGCACGAAGTTCCCTGCTCTACAGTCCTGCGCAAGACGAAGGCCACATTAAGTGGCCTTCTTTGCGTGCGGAACTCGCGATGAACTTCGTGCCCCGCCGTCCGGGAGGACGCCTCTTTATTGATGGGAGGCCTGATAGGTCGATGGTTCCGTGCCCGGATGCGTCCAAAGTGGGACGGGCTTTCCGGATGGGCAGGCTTTCGGAAAATGCGTCCCGGAATTTGCCTTTGGAATGGGACGTAGTTTCCCGTTGAGGTGCTTTGCGGAAAGTGCATCCCACTCTGGGCGGTCGAAGTGGGACACACTTTCCCAAAGGCGCTCCAACGGGAAATTGCGTCCCATTATTCGGTCAAGAAACGGGATGCATTTTCCCAATGAGAGCAAAACCGGAAAATGCATCCCACAATCAGCCCTCAAAGTGGGACGCCGTTTCCCAATGAGGCTCAAGCGGAAAATGCATCCCGGAATTTGCGCTCAAAGTGGGATGCGGTTTCCGGTTGAGGGTCTAAGGGGAAAGTGCGTCCCAGAATCGACGCTTGAAATGGGATGCAGTTTCCCGATGAGGCACTCGACGGAAAATACATCCCAGAAATGGCCTTTGAGCTGGGATAAGATTTCCGCGGCATCTCGGATTCTCAAAAATGAGACACGCCGTTGGCGAAAATGAGACACGTGATATCGGGCATCGGACGTATCATTTGCAAAAATGAGTCCACTCCACTCGAGTAAAGCGAGGTCCCTCATGTACGTTCCACACCCCCGTATCCGTAGGCTGTCGAAAATCCCGCTTGTTGGGACGGCGGCGCTTGCTGCGTTGATCGCCACGAGCGTCGCCTGCTTCACGGCCACGCCCCAGGTTGCCCAGGCGGCAGACGCGCCCGCAATCACCGATATGACCGAGCAGGATTATCAAGCCCTGGGTCTGGGCACGAGCGAGGACATTCCGGCCGATACCGTTGGCCCCTATTCCACTGATACCCCCACGACGTTTGCCACGCGCAGCGAGGTCTATATGGCAGCTAACGGTAGCCATGGCAATCGCTACACTCTGCGCGACAAGCTCGAGAACGTCGAGCGCGGTGACATTGGCGGCAGCAGCAAACTCACCGATGGCTATGGAAGTGTGTGGGGCGCCGCAAAGTTCTGGCAAAACGTCAACAACTTCGATACGAACAGCGATCTCTACAAGCATAGCGACTACGGTGGCGGCACCTGGTCGTACCTAAGCAACAATGAGTCCTCAACAGTACTCGCCAACGACAACAACGGTTTCTCGGGCATTCACGCCACGAGTGTTGAGTTCTGCAGCGACGCCAGCACGGGCAAAAAGAGCCGCGTTGCCGAGCTCCGTGCCTACGGCGACAGTTCCTCCACGACGATTGACGGCAAGTCATACGCCGGAAAGGTTGAGCTGGTCCTCTACTCGTTTAGCAACGGGCGTACGCGCACTCTCGACACACACCTGCCGGTGACGGTCAACACTAATATGATGTACGAAGGCCGTTTTAAGTACCTGGATGCCGGTTACCTGCAAGAGCACGACGCCGTCTTTGATGTCGAGGCGGGCGATGTCGATGGCGACGGCGTCGACGAGCTTTTTGTCTACGCGGGCTGCTATGTCGACGAGAACGGCGTGCGCAAGGCTGTAGTCGACATGTATGACTTGGAGGGCGGCAACTGGAAGCAAAGCGTCGTCAAGATCGATGCCGGTAACGCCGCGGACTACACCACGCACAACAAGGGCGGGAACGACTCCTGGACGCAGCTTCAGTCAGCTCCTGTCGTTTCGCTAGCGGCCGGCGACCTCGATCGCGATTTTTGCGATGACCTCGCCATCGTGGTCTCGGCACCCTACGGCAAGAAGAATATTGATAAGTCGACCCATTGCGAGCTGTTTTCGTGGGATGCATCCAAGGGTGCGCTCGTCCATGTCGATGCTCTGGGCGACGCGGGCGCAATCTCCCTCTCCGCGAACGGCAAGACCATGGTCGCTGCGAATGCGACGTTCGGCACGTTTGCCGCCTACGATGAAGAAGGAAAGAAGACGGGTGAAACCGTCACGGGCCTTATTCTTGCGGGCTATGACTGGCAACGCAGCGCTTTTGATTACGGCGCTTCTGACGGCAGCAAGGGGCTGTACGGCGCGCTGTACCGCTACGCGTATTTTGACTCGGAGTCTGGCGAGTTCAAGCTTTCCGATTGCAAGGAATACAGAGACGGGCTCCTCGCCTCCTATGGGCTGATGCATGTGCCCAACAGCGCATGGAAGGATAGCGCTCAGGATAAGCGCTATCCGTGCACCTTGGCGCCTATTGCCCTTGCCACTGCCAACCTTGACGGCCTGTCCGAGCAGCTGGCGGTCGACGAGGTGCTCGTGGGCGGCGATGTGTTCCGCGACTTTGCCTGCAACACGGCACAGAGCGGGGCTCAGGGCTTGGGGTCCATGGTCGGAACCATGAGCATGAGCGGTCAGCAATACAACAGCAGCAACAAGCATGACCACAAGGGTATAGAGCAGGTGTGGATCAGCGACGTCAAGGCGGGCAGCGTCTCGGGTTCGGACCGCTATAACGAGAGCTTTATCGCCGTGGTGGGCAAGCACCGCGACGAGGACCTGCGCAAGAACGATGACTACTATTGGATGACCGCCTCGCATTTTTCGCTCGACGAGAACGGAAAGGTGCGCCGCGGCGAGGAGCAGGTGATTAGCGAGAGCAACCGTCGCGGCACTACCTATGGCACATTTATCTCGCTCGCGCTGCCCGATGTCGACAACGACAGCGTCAAGATTACGTACAAGGACCGCTACAAGGTCTATACCAACCCGCGCGTGCTTGCCGTGCTGCAGGATGCGCCCTATGTTGAGGATCTGGAGCAGGCATACGGCTATCTGGTGTTGGGCGGCACGTCATACGGAGAGGAAAAGGGCACGGGGACATCCCAGGGCTATACCATTGGCGCCGAGTTGGGCGTTGCCGTCGAGGTGCAGACCGGTCCGCCCCTGGTCGCGATGAATGCTTCAGTCGATTTTGCCGCCGAGGGATGCTATGACTACCGGAGCGAGCGCACGGTCAGCGCAAGCGTAAGCTATGAGTCGCATGCCGGCGAGGGTGACAAGGCCGTGCTCTACACGATTCCGATGGTCTATTACGAGTATGAGATCGAAAATGAGGAAACTGGTGGCAAGGGCGTGATGGCGGCGCCCGTGTCGCTCGGCGCGCAGACCTCGGTCGTTAATGTCGAGGCCTATGACCGCATTGCCAAACAGCACAATATGACGCCGCTCAGCTACTTTTTGACCAACCGGTCGGGAGAACCCGGAACCTATCAAACGACGCTCAACGGCGAGACTCCCGTTGGGGATTCCTTTGGCCTGGGCAAGCCTGGCGTAACGCGCGCCTACACGCACGATGGGTTTAACGGCGCCGCCGCGCAGTCGGGGGCGAGCATTGAGCAGACCATCGAAGTCGAGGAGGGCAAGGAGCAGGAGCTCGAGCTCGGCTTGACGCTGAACGGCAGCGTTGTCATGGGCGCGAAGCTCGCAAAGCACGAGTTGTTTGGCGGCCTGTGCTTTGGTGCCAACGCCGGCTTTACTACGGGTAACTCCTCGAGTGAATCGACCGAATACGGCGGCACCGTCGACAACCTGCCCGAGGCCGCGCAGGGCAAGTACGGTTTTGTGTGGCGTCTGGGCGTCAACGCGGTGGATGTCGACAAGTTCGAGGCAGACTCGGGCGACAAGCTCGGCACCAAGGACACCGACCAGTTCTGGATCGTGGGCTATGACGTTAAGGACGTCGAGATGCCCGACGCGCCGGCCGTGACGGGCTTTACGGCAAACGCCGTCGATTCGACCAGCGTTACGTTTAGCTGGGACGATGTACTCGCAAACAAGAGTGGCTTTAGCTACGGCGTTGGCATGCTGCAGAGCAATGCGGCGGATGCGGTCGTCAATAGCTGGAAGATTGCCGACAACACGCAGACCTCGCTCAAGTGGGATGGGCTGCAGCCCAATACGGAGTATCGATTCGCCATCGCCGCCGTTAAGAATGGATCCACGACCGAAACAGGTATTCGCTCGGCAATCATCACGGTCAAGACCATGCCCGATGGCATGACGATGACCGTGAGCGGACCTGCGGCGGATGCTGCGGAGGGGTCGGATCTTGGATACGACTCTTCGGTTGAGCGCACGGCGGGAAGCCACCTGACGCTCTCGGCGATTGGCCATGTGAAGCAACTCGGTGCCGACGATAGCGAAACAGGGCTGGCACCGACCTATATGTGGTACCGCAAGGGCCGCGGCGAGACAGAGTTTAAGCTCGTGGGTGCCGATGGCAACCTCGCGGCTGGAACGGCCTCAAAGCTCGAGATTGACCTGGCCGCAGACGATGACGGTGCGCAGTATTACTGCCACGTGGGATACAACGACGTGGGCCTCGACACCGGCACGACGCTCGTGAATATCGAGGCCGAGGAGACGGCGCCCACAACGGTGAACGCCACCCCGATCCGCACGCGCCGCCTGTTCTCACAGGCAAGTGCGGGCGCCAAGAAGTTCCTGGACCATACGCTGGTAAACACCGCCGGCCCAACCGATTCCGAAGGCTCAAAGGACCCCGAGACTCCTGAGACCCCGACGAACCCGGACAAGCCCAAGTCCGACAACGGAGCTAAGACCGACACCAAGGTCAAGACTACGACCACAGCGAAGAACCTCGCAAACACCGGCGACCAAACATTCGCCCTAGTCGCCACCGCAGCAGCAGCGGGAGCAACGCTCGTAGTGATAGCCCTCATCATGCTGATCAAGCGCCGCAAGACCCACTAGTAGCCAGTCGAACATATCGACAACCCAAAAACCCGGGTAGCCAAAAAACAGGCCACCCGGGTTTTCTGTTGAGTGGAGACTCCGCAAGCGGAAACTGCATCCCACAATTAGCGCCCGGAACGGGACACATTTTCCGTCAAGCCCTCATCCGGAAAATCCATCCCAGTTTGAGCGCCCAGACCGGGACGCACTTTCCCAAAGGGTCCTCAACCGGAAAATACATCCCGGAATCCAGCTGAATAGTGGGACACACTTTCCCAATCGGGTCCCAAGCGGAAACTGCATCCCATTCCAGACAAGAATTCCGGGACATACTTTCCGCAAACAAAGAAGGCCACATAACGTGGCCTTCAACTTATATATGTTCGGCGATACACCCAAGACAAGCCACGCCCCAACATCAGGGCGTCTGTCCAGGCGGAGGCATATAAGGTTCATCGCGAGTTCCGCACGCAAAGAAGGCCACTTAATGTGGCCTTCGTCTTGCGCAGGACTGTCCGAGCAGGGAACCTTATATGCCTCCGCCTGGACAGACGTTTCAGTTGTGGCTCAGCAGCTAGCAGCTACTTAATCTTGGTTGTGCCCGGCGCCAGGTTGGGGTCGGTCTCGTTGGCCTCGGTCTGGAAGTGCTCCGTATAGACGTTCTTGCCGTCGCGGAACATTTCGTAATACTGCATCTTGGCGTAATCCTCGCGTGCCTTGGTGGCGGCTGCGGCAACGGCGTCGTCGCCGGTGACGTTGGAGGAGAGCGCCCAGCGCAGGCTGGCGTCCTCGTAGCCCACCGAGTTGATGGCGGGCAGCGACTCGCGCAGCGTCATGTGCGCCTTCTGGTAGTCGGTCAGTGGTGCGCCGATCAGCTGCATCAGCTGGGTGGACAGATAGTTGGTGGACAGGTCGTCGACCTCACTCGTCTGGTTACAACCGGCAACGTCGTAGTTAGCCCAAATGATGTAGTCGGTCTGCCACAAGCGCTCCTGGTGGGTGGCGTCGTCCTCGTTGGTAAACCACTTGTCATTGAACTTGGACGGGAAGAACGGCTGATGGTCGCCCCAGAACACCACGACCACCTTGCGGTCGAGCTTGCTTAAGGCGTTAAGGAAGTAGCGCAGCGCCTGGTCGGACTGCTCGATGCACGAGACATACTCGTCGACATCGGAGAGCGTGCCGTCCTCGACGGTCTTGGCGTCCAGGTCGGTCGTGTCGATGTTCAGGTGCATCTGCTTGTCGACCGGCAGCAGGCCCGTGTCGTAGCCCGAGTGGTTCTGCATGGTCACGTCGAAGATAAACTGCGGATCGGCGTTCTGGTCGAGCAGCTCAAGAATCTTGTCGTAGGTAGCCTGGTCGGTCACCATGCCGCGCAGGGTATCGGCTCCCTGGAAGTCGTTGATGGACAGGAACTGGTCAAAGCCAAAGTCCTTGTAGACGTTCTCGCGGTTCCAGTTGGTCGCGTGGTTGGGGTGCATGACCGTGGTGGAATATCCGAGCGACTTGAACTGCTCTGCCAGGTTCCCAGTCGTTTCCATGTTGTAGATGGTGTAGGGGTACACGCCCGAGCCCAGGTTGGCCATGGAGTTGCCGGTCATAAACTCAAACTCGGTATTGGCGGTACCGCCGCCGTAGGCGCTCACATAGAGCTTGCCGCGACTGAGGCAGTTGGACAGGCTCTTAAAGTACTGCGGACCCTCGTAGCCGGCGCGCATGTTCTGGTAGATCGACAGATCCGAGAACGTCTCGTTCATGATGGCGATGACCGTGGGCTTCTCGCTGTCGAACTGCTCCTTTGCGGCGGCGCGCTCGTCACTCTTGGCCGCGTCGGACTTGTCGTAGGCCTTGGCGTACTTTTTGAGCGTGGTCTTGGCATCGTCGACGGAGTAGTCGGCGGGTTTGGGCGGCTTGATGGACTGCGCCGCACTAATAAAGGCAGGCAGGTAGCCCTCGCGCCAGTAGCTCTCGAGCGGGCGCCAGGTGTAGACGGTGATGCCGAGGGTGTTGTAGTAGTCGATAAGCGTGACATGCGCGGTCACGCCGCCCAGGCACAGCACCGCCACGAGCAGGTTGATGAGCAGCATGCGCTTGGCGTTGGCGGCACCCTTTTGACGGTGCGGTGCCACCAGGCCGGCGTACTCGCATAGCAGCATGGCGATGGCGGTAAAGCCCATGGACAGCACGCAGAACAGCGAGATGGAGAAGGTGTAGCCGTTGCCGGCGACTGCGGCGGCGGTGGAGATGGCCGAAAGGTCGCCCGGCTGGATGGGCATGGATTTAAACGTGATGACAAAGAACTCGGCAATGCCCAGGACAAAGAGGGCAAAGGCCAGGACCGCGGGAGCCGCGCCGTGGCGCTGGAACAGGAAGAACAGGCCGACCATGAGCGTGGTGATGATAGCCCACTCGAGCAGGATGCACAGGGGGTAGACCCAGGTAAAGTCGTGGTTGGACGAGACCTCCATGCCCAGCAGCGCAAAGACGCCGGCGAGCAGCAGGCACAGGACGGCGGCGACGAGCGGTTTGCCCACAAAGGCGCCGCGCAGACGGGCGAGCTTGCCGGTGGGAGCGGGGGCGTCGGGCGCGGCAAACGCAAAGACGCGCGGGGCGATACGGTCGCGGGCGATGCTGGCCCAAGCGCAGCCGGTGAGGATGGCATTGGTCAGGATGAGCATCACAAAGGCGAGCGGCTCGTTTTGGGCGACGAGGCCAATGGCGCCCCAAATGGTCAAAAAGAGCTGGAACAGGCCGAAGGCGACGCTCCACCCAAGAGCGCTTTTGGCAACGGTGCCCGACTGAGCGCGAATGGCCTTGGCCTCGCGCAAGACAAGGTAGACGGTCGCCGCAAGACCGACGAGCGAGATGGCGGCAGCGAACATGCTGAGACTCCTCACAAACTAAAACCTACGAAAGCGGGGGTTTACCCGATTGTTACCAAGATATGCGCTGCATTTGGTGACTGCGCACAACAACCAGCCATAATAACGCGCGTGCGTGGTGGTGTTGCGCAATGTAGCGGCGACCTGCGCGATAATGGACGGGAATTACACGGAAACGTAAAGGCTTCTTAAAGAAATGGCGAGGGTAGGGCGATGAGCGAGCAGGTTTGCAAGGCGGACATGGGCAGCGACGGAGCTGCGGTCGTGGATACATACGGCTATCCGGTCGAGACTACGGGCAACGCGGTGCTGGACATCTTGGAGCATCGCTCGTCTACGCGTGCCTTCGCGCGTGATGACGATGACCGTCCCGTGGCGGTGACCGACGAACAGCGGGCGGCGATTCTGCATGCGGCGAGCCGTGCGCCGTCGGCAGGCGCCATGATGATGTATTCCATCGTGAGCATTCGTGAGCAGGCCACATTGGACCGCCTGGCCGACCTGTGCGATCATCAGCCCATGATCGCCAAGGCGCCCTGGGCACTCATATTTGTAGTCGACTATGCCAAGTGGATCGATCTGTTTGAGCACGTGGGTTGCTTTGAGCCCGAGTTTGTCGAGCGCACGGGCAAGTCGCCCCGTCGTGCGCCGGGCCTGGGCGACTTTGCCATCGCGGCACAGGATGCCATGATCGCCGCTCAAAACGCCGTGGTTGCCGCCGAGGCCCTGGGGCTGGGGAGCTGCTATATCGGCGATGTCGTCGAGAACGCCGAGGAAGTCGCCGCGCTGCTGGACTTGCCTCCCTATACCATGCCGCTGTCGATGCTCATCATCGGCACGCCCCGCAAGGAGCGCCCGGCGATCGCGCATCCCGTGGTGAACCTGGTGCATGAGGAACGCTACTGCCGTGCGGATGCCGCGACCATGGACGCGCAGGTGGCCGAGATGGACAAGATGTTTCGCCCGCATGCCCGCGAGGTGGGGGAGCGCGTCGTGGATATCTACACCCGCAAGCACACGAGCCCCTTTATGGCCGAGATGAGCCGCTCCATGGAGTGGTGGTTCAAAAACTGGCTCGGAAAATGACGAATGCGACAAGGGGACAGTCCCTTTGTCGCATTCCATATCGCCATGGTGGCCTAAAGGCCGTATAAATGTTTATCTAGCTGGGAAAACAGCGCCATTCAAACATGGGCTGATTACCTATAATCCCGTCGAACGTTAAAATTGGGAGGAAACTGGCTTATGGAACAAAAGGCAAAGGAAGTAGCCTCGCACGCTGCGATTCCTGTGAGCATCTCGGCGATGCTCGTCACGCTGGGCGTGGTGTATGGCGATATCGGCACCAGCCCCATGTATGTAACCAAGGCGCTCGTTGCCGGCAACGGCGGCATCGGAAGCGTCACGCAGGAGTTCGTGCTCGGCGCGCTCTCCCTTGTCGTGTGGACGGTCACGCTGCTGACGACCGTCAAGTACGTGCTGATCTCGCTGCGCGCCGACAACCACGGCGAGGGCGGCATCTTTGCCCTGTACAGCCTGGTCAAGCGCTGCGGCAAGTGGCTCATCATCCCCGCCATGCTGGGCGGCGCGGCGCTCCTCGCCGACGGCATCCTGACGCCTGCCGTTACCGTGACCACGGCCATCGAGGGCCTGCGCACCATCCCGGCGGTCCATGCCGTGCTCGGTGACGACCAGGGTCGTGTCGTCGCCATCACGCTTGCCATCATCATCGCGCTCTTCTTGGTGCAGCGCATCGGCACGGCCAAGATCGGTCACGCCTTCGGCCCCATCATGACGCTGTGGTTTTTGTTCCTGGGCGGCACGGGCCTGTTCTTTGTCTGCCAGTATCCCGCGGTGCTGCTGTGCCTCAACCCGTTGCGTGGCATCGCTTTTCTGCTGAGCCCCAACAACCATGCGGGCATCATGATTTTGGGCAGCTGCTTCCTCGCTACCACCGGTGCCGAGGCGCTCTATTCCGACATGGGCCATGTGGGCCGCGGCAACATCTATGCCACCTGGCCGTTCGTTAAGTGCTGCCTGCTGCTGTCCTACATGGGCCAGGGCGCGTGGCTTATCAACAACGCCGGCAACCCGGAGCTCATGGGTATCGCCGACCTCAACCCCTTCTACCAGATGCTCGCCCCGGGTCTGCGCCCCTTTGCCGTCGGCCTTTCCACCGTCGCGGCCATCATCGCCTCGCAGGCGCTCATCACCGGCGCATTCTCGCTGGTGTCCGAGGCCAGCCGCCTGGACCTCATGCCGCATATGCAGGTCTTCTATCCTGCCGAGACCAAGGGCCAGCTCTACATCCCCATGGTCAACAACGTCATGCTCGTGGGCTGCGTCGTCGTGGTGCTGCTGTTCCAGAACTCGGCGCACATGGAGGCCGCGTACGGCCTGGCCATTACCCTGACCATGATGTGCACGACAATGCTGCTCTTCTTCTATCTGCACGTGGAGCGCAATCTCAAGGTCGCGCCGTGGATCTTTGCCGCCTTCTTCCTTTTGCTCGAGGGCTTCTTCTTTGTGAGCTCGCTCACCAAGTTCTTCCACGGTGGCTACTTCACCATTCTCATGGCTGCACTCATCATGGGCATCATGGTGTGCTGGTACAACGGCACGGCTGTTGAGCAGCGCCAGTTTACGCTGCTGCCGCTGCGCAGCTACCTGCCGCAGCTCAAGCGCCTGCGCGATGACGATCGCTACGAGCTCATGAGCGACAATATCGTGTACCTGACCAAGGACACCAACACCGACTATATCGACCGCGATATCGTCTACTCCATCCTGGATAAGCACCCCAAGCGCGCTCGCGCCTGGTGGTTCGTGAATGTCGAGACCATGGACGAGCCGCATACCTTTGCCTACTCGGTCGAGACGTTCGGCACCGACTACGTGTTCCGCGTGCATCTGTACCTGGGCTACAAGATCAACCAGCGCGTCAATGCCTACCTGCGCCAGGTTGTTCAGGACCTGGCTGCCAGCGGCGAGCTGCCGGCGCAGACGCACGATTACTCGGTCTACAAGGACCCGGGCAACATCGGTACGTTCAAGTTCGTCATGATCCGCAAGCTGCTGGCACCCGAAAGCGACGTGGAGCCGAGCGAGCGTACGGCCATCACGCTCAAGTACATCATCCGCCGTGCCGCCGGCACGCCTGCGCGCTGGTACGGCCTGGAGAACTCCAACGTGAGCTTTGAGTACGTGCCGCTGTTCACCAAGTTCAAAGCCGTGAATAAGATGCAGCGCCTGGCTCCCAACGAGCGGCCGTAGACGTCGGCGGCTACACGGAGTTGGTTTTTGATGGATAAGCATGAGGCCGGGGAGGTAAACATGGATACAAAGGCGCTCGATGGCCATGAGGCGGTGGTCGAAATGGTGCGTGAGGCGCGCGTCGACGCCGCCGAAGATCGGTTCTTTACGAATCGGGCCAACATGGACATGGCCGATCGCGTGATTTCGGTCGTGGCGCTGGTGTTTGTCGCGGCGTGCGTGTGCGCACTGCTCGCGCACGCGCTGTTTGTCTAACGACCGCAGGCTGCAAAGGCTATACACTTGGAACCACCACAAGGGGAAACCACCACAAAGGTGCCTGTCCCCTTTGTGGTGGTTTTTGTTTTTGAGAGAGGGGCGGGGCGCTGATGGACGTCCATGCGGACGGCGATATTGCCGAGAACTTTTGGTGGCGGCGCACAACGCTGACGCGTCGCAGCCCTCTGTATGACGCCTGCGTATCGGCGGGGCTGCTGGCCGCGGCGACGATTGTGGGCGCGCTGCTCGACCATCCGGGACTCGCGCCGAGCATCATGATCGTCTATGTGTTCGCCGTGCAGCTGTGCGCATTCTTTACCTGGAGCCGCCTGTATTGCCTGCTGAGCTCGGCTGCTGCCGTGGCGCTCTACAACTATTTGTTTGTCGACCCGCGCTACTCGTTGTCGCTCATCGACCGCGTCTATCCCGGCATGTTCTTTATCATGTTTGTGGTCTCGCTCGTGTCGAGCTCGATTGCGCTGGCCCTGCGCCGCGCCTTGGCGCAGGCTGCCGCCAGCGACCGTCGCACGCAGATGGTGCTCGAGACCAACCGCATGCTGCAGCGGTGCGGCGATCAGCAACAGATTGTGCATGCTATGGCAACGCAACTGGCGCGTCTTTCGGACTGTCCGGTCGTGTGGTATAGCGCCGATCCGGAAGACGATGACCTGCTGCCGCGCACGATGTACACGGCCGTGGGCGATGCCGCGCCGGTGCACCAGCTAGCGCCCCAGATGCCGCCACGGCTCTCGGCATCCGCCTATGTGGGAACGCCGCTCGATGCCACCTATGGCGGCTCGGCGTTCTTTGGCATATACCTGACCGTGCACTCGGGCGACACCATGGTGCGCGCGGGTGATCCCGACTCGGTGGTGGGGGTGCTCGCCATTGTCGCCGAGCCCGATGCGCTGACGCCCGAGGAGCGGACGCTTGCCGATGCCATCGTGAGCGAAGGCGAGCTGGCGCTCGATCGCGCCCGCGCCATGGAGGCCCGCGAGGAAGCGGCGGTGCTCGCTAAAAACGAGCAGCTGCGCGCCAACTTGTTGCGCTCCATCTCGCACGATTTGCGCACGCCGCTTACCAGCATTTCGGGTAATGCCGACGTGCTGCTCGACCAGGGCTCGACCGGCACGGCCGTGCTCGACGACCAGACGCGCCGCGGCATGCTCCTATCCATTCGCTCGGATGCGCAATGGCTCAACGCTACCGTCGAGAATCTGCTCGCCATCACCAAGCTCGAGGGCGGCGGTATGCACCTGTCGACCACGCTCGAGCTTATGGACGATATCGTCGAGGAGGCGCTGCGCCACGTAAACCCGGCCGTGCACGAGCACGACCTCAAGGTGGTGGCGTGCGACGAGCCGGCGCTCGTCAACGTCGACGCGCGCCTGATGGTGCAGCTGGTGGTCAACCTGGTGAACAACGCCATCACCTATACGCCCTCGGATTCGCATATCGTGATCTCGATTGGCGTCGACGACGGATGCGTGGCGTGCTCGGTGGCCGATGACGGCCCGGGCATTGCGCCCGAGGACCGCGAGCGCATCTTTGAGTCGTTCTACACCGCCAACCATGGTCTGGCCGATAGCCAGCGCAGCGTGGGTCTGGGGCTTTCGCTTTGCCGCTCCATTGCGCTGGCACATGGCGGTAGCATAGGGGTTGCCGCGGCGGCCCCGCACGGCTCGGTCTTTACGATTGAGCTTCCCGCCGCCGACGTTTCGTTTGATAAGGAGTAGCGCTGTGCCGAACTCTGCCGTAAAACCGCTCATCTTGGTTGTTGAGGACGACCCCGCCGTCCGCAACCTTATCGTCGCCGCGCTCGAGGCGCACGGCTTGCGCCATATGGCCGTGGAGACCGCCCATGCCGCCATCGCCGCCGCCTCGTCGCAGGCGCCGAGCATTGTGCTGCTCGACCTGGGCCTGCCCGATATGGACGGCGTCAAGGTGGTGGAGTCGGTGCGCGCGTGGTCGGGCATGCCGATTATCGTGGTCTCGGCGCGCAGCGAGGATGCGGACAAGATCCGTGCGCTCGATGCCGGCGCCGACGACTATCTGACCAAGCCGTTTTCGGTCGAGGAGCTGCTCGCGCGCATCCGCACGACGCTCAGACGCCTTTCGTATGCGCAGACGGGCGGCGTTGCCTCCGAGGGCTCGTTCGATACCGGTGAGCTGCATATCGATTTTGATGCCGGTATCGCCACGATGGACGGCGAGGAGCTGCACCTGACGCCGATCGAGTACAAGCTCTTGTGCCTGCTGGCGCACAACGCCGACAAGGTGCTGACGCACCAATATATCCTGCACGAGATTTGGGGCACGGCAACTAAGAGCGACCTGGCGAGCCTGCGTGTCTTTATGGGCACGTTGCGTAAGAAGATCGAGTCCGACCCCGCGCATCCGCGCTATATCCAGACGCACGTAGGCATTGGCTACCGCTTAGTTACCCAAGGCTAGATCGCCAACCACCATCCCAATATGAGTTGCGGTGAAATACGGTCTAAATTTGCCTAATTCCAGGCAAAACAGTCCGTATTCCACCGCAACTTTGTTATTTGCCCTTGGGCTTGCTGGCGTAGAACTTCTTCTTTTTGGGCTTGCCGGCGGGGGAGGGTTTGCCGGCAAAGTTGGACTTGTCGTTGCCGGCCTGCGCGTGCGCGGGTACTGCCGCACGAGGCTTGCGGGCTCCGGGGTTGCGCAGTTCCTCGACGCGTTCAGCAATTTCCTCGGCGCTAAAGCCGACTTCGGCCATGGCGTCCTCGATGGGCAGGCGGCGCACGATGTAGCAGTGGTGCACCTTCTGGTTGCGCGCGAAATCCTCGGGGATGGTCTGCGCCGTAATGTCCTCCAGCACCACGCCTGCGCGCGCAAGCTTGCGCGTCTCGGGGCGAAAGCCGCGCAGGTTGCAGCTAAAGATGGCATGGCCGCCCTGCGCGAGCAGGCGCGATACGCCGGCCAAAAGCTCAACATGGTCGCGCTGAACATCCCAGGTGCGACGGCCCATCTTGGACGAGTTCGAAAACGTGGGCGGGTCGACAAAGATCAGGTCCCAGCGGTTGCGCGTCTGACGCTGGTCGCGAATCCAGGCGAGCACGTCGTCGCGCACAAAGTGATGCTGCGGGCCCACAAAGCCGTTCTGACGCATATTGCGCTCGGCCCAGTCCAGATAGGTGTTCGAGAGGTCAACCGTCACGGTCTCCTCGACGCCGCCGTCTGCCGCATAGCAGGTGGCAGTGCCGGTGTAGGCAAACAGGTTGAGGAAGCGGCGCGCCTGCTTGGCGTGCTCACGCACCAGATTGCGCGTGACGCGGTGGTCCAAGAAGATGCCCACGTCCAGGTAGTCGTCAAAGTTGACGGCAAAGGTGAGGCCGCCTTCCTCGATGAGCGGTAGGCGACGGCGCGCAATGTTGGCGCGCTCGCCCGAGCCGCCCTTGCCGGCGCCCTGCTTACCGTACTGCGAGCCGCCGCGCGAACGCATGCGGGCCTTGGCATGCACATGCTCGGCTGGGACATCCAGGATGCGCGGCGCGATGGCCAAGATGTCGAGCATACGGGCCTGGGCCAGCGCCGGGTCGATGGTCTTGGGCGCCGCGTATTCGGCGATGACGAGCCAGCGGCCTGGAGTCTGTGGGCAACCCTCGTACAGGTCGATGGCGGCGGAGTAGTCGGGCAGGTCGGCATCGTAGACGCGGTAGCAGCTCACGCCCTCGCGCTTGGCCCACTTGCGGCGCAGGCGAGCGTTCTTGCGCAGGCGGTTGGCGAACTGTTCGGATTCGGGGATGAGCACGGGCAGCGGCTTGCCGTCGCCCAGGTCGAGCGTGGCAGCGGGCTCGGGCATGGCAGAAGCTGCGGCCTCATCGTTGACTTCGTTGGCATCCGCAACCTCGGCCTCGGCATCCGCGCTGGTCGCAGCTTCAAACGCTGCGGCGGCGTGGTCGAGCGAGGGCCAAACCTCGATAGTCGCCTCTTCGTTGTTGGGCATGACGGCAATGGAGCGCGCGGGCTCGGCATGGAACGCGCGGGCCAGCAGGCCGTCGCGGGTGAGCGCGGCGACCGGTGCCGAAGCAAGCTCGGGCGCGCGGCGCAGCTCGCCGACCAGCGTCATGGCGTCATGCATAAGCGACAGCGGTGTCTCGGTCGTATCCGCGACGAGGGCGGCACCGGCGACGGCGCCCGCGTGGTCCAGTACGGTGGCAGATTTGGCGGCGCAAAAATCGACAAAGCGCTTGTAGCCGGCAAACTTAACCATGCGCTCGGCGGTCTTGCGGGCGGCGGGGTCGATGTCCGCGGCCACGATGCGCGCCTCGCGCTCACGCGCTGCCGCCTCGCGCCCGCGTGCCTCGGCAAGCAACTGCTCCCATAGGGCGGCATCGTGCAGCTGCCAGCCCTCAAAGCCCCAGCGCTCGCGTGCGGCGCCCGGGGCGCGGTCGGTCAGGATGTTCACGGCCTCCAGCAGCAGGCCGCCGCCGGCGCACGACGCGTCGATCAGCGTAGGTAGGGCCTCGTTTTCGTAGTCGTCGGCCGTCAGCTCGCGCTCGCACAGCGCGGTCCAGCCGACCTGCGCCAACACCAGGGCGGCGTAGTCGGGGCGTAGCACGTGCGCGCCCTCGCCGGCGCGAGTCGCGGCGGGCGGCAGGCGCTTGAACAGCGGGTCGCCCGAAAGGTCCAGGCTTATGCTCGCACGGCGCTGGCGTAGCGAAAGCAGCAGGTGGACATCGGGGTCGGCAGCATCGACATCGGCGCGACGGCCTGTGGTCTCGGCCAGGCGATCGCACAATGCGTCCTTGGCGCGCAGGGCAGAGAAGCGCGTGTTGCGCAGCTGCTCGGTCACACCACGGGCAGTGATGGCAATGGTGGCGCCGCGGCGGACGATGTTTTCCCAGGCAATGTCGTAAACGGCATCGTACAGCTCGTCGGCATCCTGTGCCTCAAAGCGTCCGAGCACCACAAACACGCGGCTGGCCAGGCGCGACCACAGACAGGCGCGGTAGCCTTCTTCGAGCTCGCCCTCAAACGTAGCGCGGCCCTTCAGGCGGCGGACATGCGAAAGCCCGAGCCACTTGAGCTCGTCGGCGAGTGCGGATTCAAAGCCCTCGGGGCAGCTTGCATAAAATTCCATGGGTGACCTCTCTGGTTGCGTCGCTCCATTATATGATGGATGCTTCGTTTGCCATCGCCCTCGAAAGGAACCCATATGATTGATGCGTGCCCCGATTCCGCCGTGCTCTTTTTTGACGTGGACGGCACGCTGACGTCGTTCGATCCCGACAGCATGACCGATAAGGACTTCTCGGCGGTGCGTCCCTCGCAGGCGGTCATCGAGGCGTTTCATCGCCTGCGCGATGCGGGGCACAAGGCGTTTATCTGCACGGGTCGTCCCTTGTGGCTGATTGCGGACAGCCTGCGCGCGCTCGACCCTGCGGGTGTCGTGGCCATGGCGGGCGCCACGCTCGAGGTCGAGGGGCGTGTGGTGCACGAGGATTGCATTGACGGGGGCATTGTCGAGGAGCTTGCGCGTCGCATTGTTGCGGCAGGGTTCGAGGCCTTTTTCGAGGCCAACGAGGCAACCTTTGCGCTGGAGCCTGCGGGCGTTGAACAATCGTCTTTGATCGGCACCGCTGTGGTGCATAGCGCCGAAGAAATGCGCATCGACGGTCATCTGCGTGTGGGCAAGGTGTGCCTCAACGCGCCCGGCTTGGCTCGCGTGGCCAACGACGACGGCTTTATCGATCGCAACTTTGAGCTGTGCAATACCGGCGGCCAGAATCGCGAGCTGAGCCCCAAGGGTATCGACAAGGGCGTGGGCGTGGCACGTGCGCTGGAGTATCTGGGCCGCACGGGCAACGAGCGCACCTTTGGCTTTGGCGATTCGGGCAACGACCTGGGCATGCTTGCCGCCGTCGAGACGGCTGTCGCCATGGGCAACGCCATGCCCGAGGTCAAGGCGGTCGCCGACTACGTGACCGACGATGTCGCACACGACGGCACCGTCACGGCCATGCGCCACTTTGGGTTGATCTAGCGCTGCGCGCGTCCCAGCCACCGCATCTCGCCGTTCAAGCCGTCGCTCGCGTACCAAAGTACGCATCGCTCCTCTTTCACGGCGACCTGCGGCACTTGGAACACGCTCGCTGACGTTTGCTCAAACTGAGACTTTCTACTTTTGCATGCTCAACCGATTTATCAATCCAAACACTGAGGTGTTTATACCGTTCGCCGAGAAGATAAAAACCCGCAGCTCACGCCTTGATAAACATAGGTAAAGTGTTTAGCAGTTTACCGGCCTTGTGCAAACGGAAGGAATCAGGCAGATGGCAATCAAGGTGTTCGCTGACGGTGCAAACCTCGAGGGCATGCTCGACATGTACGAGAACGGCAACGTTCAGGGTTTCACGACCAACCCGTCCCTTATGAAGAAGGGCGGCGTGACGGATTACCGTGCGTTTGCCAAGGAGGTTCTGGCCCACATCACCGATGTGTCCGTGTCGTTTGAGGTCTTTGCCGACGACGTCGAGACCATGGAGATCGAGGCCCGCGAGATCGCTACCTGGGCCGAGAACGTCTATGTCAAGATTCCGTGCGTGACCACCAAGGGCGAGTCCACGGCCGAGTTGGTGCGCAAGCTTTCCGCCGACGGCATTAAGGTCAACGTCACCACCATCTTTACGCCTGCGCAGGTCGACGAGATGGTCGACGCTGTCGACGCCGAGACGCCGTCCATCATTTCGCTCTTTGCCGGCCGTATCGCCGACACGGGTGTCGATCCCATTCCGTTTATGACGGAGTCGGTCAAGAAGGCCGCCGCCAAGCCCAACTGCGAGGTCCTGTGGGCGTCCACGCGCGAGCTTATCAACATTTACCAGGCGCAGGCCTGCGGCTGTCAGATCATCACGGTGCCCAACAGCATCCTGGCCAAGCGCAAGAACATCGGTCGCGATCCGTACGAGGTCTCGCTCGATACCGTGCGCGGTTTTGCCAAGGATATCGCCTCGCTAGGCTTCCATATCCTGCCGTAACGCGAACACTGGCTGCGCCGCGGGTTGTTCGCCCCGGCCTTTCCTTTCCCTATCGCTCACGCGCTTCGCGAGGGTCGCGCTAGGCAAAGGAAAGGCCGGGGCTGCCGACACGAACCCGTCGGTAGGTCCTGAGCTGAATCGCTACCTTTATTCCGATGGGGGTCGACAGTGCTACCCCGCCAACTGTCTCGGGCAGTAATGGGGCTGGGCTCGGATGGCAACGCCGCGTGCCACTGGCGGCTTCGTTCGCCGGATGACGATTCGTGTTACGCGGCCGGCGTCACCTCGGACGGCGGCGTGGGCTCCGACGGCATCGCGTGGACAACGCGGTTCCGCATTATGGATCAACCTGTAATCTAATGATCTTCTAATCCATATCTATCAAGTATCGAAAACGATCCGGCCCCGAGTTGGCAGTCATCGCCAAGGCAAAGGACCCTGCCGGCTATGTGTTCGGGGCGACGCGCAAGTCGCCCAAGACCCTTCGATTATCCTTTGTTCCGCGCATGCAAGATCTCATGCTTGACGTGGTTGAACAGCTCTACCGGGCAAACGAGGTCTTTGCGGCTCGTGCCCATAAGTGTCCCACCAACAGAAATCGAGATATTCGGCCTCAGAGTGCCGTCAAGATTGCCAATATGGCTGAAAAACGTCCCGTACCGCACCTCTGCGGGTGCAGATATGGGACGTTTGTGGAATATCTGATGCCTATTTGTTGAGCTTGCACTTTGAAGAAGTGTTATCGCGGCCCAGCGAGGCCGAATATCTCAATAATTGCAGGTGATGATTAGCGGAAACGGCGTCTCGCACTTCGGGATATCGCCAAATCGTTTTAGAAGGAGAGGCGCTCGGCGGAATGGGGCCCGCCGAGCGCCTGCAGCGGCTTATTTGCCCCGCACCATGGTGAGGGAGATCTTTTTGCGGTCGCGATCGACCTTTTCTACCCATACCTTCACCGTGTCGCCGACGCGCACCACGTCGCTGGGGTGCTTGACGAAGCGGCTGGCCAGCTTGGAGATGTGCACGAGGCCGTCCTGGTGCACGCCCACGTCGACGAAGGCGCCAAAGTCGACGACGTTGCGCACCGTGCCCTTGAGCTCCATGCCGGGCTCCAGGTCGTCAATAGAAAGTGCCGAGCGGCTAAAGACCACCTCGGGCGCGTCGTCGCGCGGGTCGCGACCGGGCTTCTTGAGCTCGTTGACAATGTCGATGAGCGTCAGGGTGCCACAGTCCAGGTCGCTTGCCAGCGCCGAGATGCTGCCCAGGCGGCGCTCGATGTCGGGCACGCCACCGCGGCTGAGCTCGCTGGCTTTAACGCCTGCGCGCTCTAGGACGGACGTGGCCACCTCGTAGCTCTCGGGGTGGACGCTTGTCGCGTCGAGCGGGTTCTTGCCGCCGCTGATGCGCAGGAAGCCCGCGGCGTTGAGGTATGCCTTGGGTCCCAGCTTGGGGACCTTCTTGAGCTGGCGGCGATCGGTAAAGGCGCCGTTTTCCTCGCGGTATGCCACGATGTTCTTGGCCACGCTCGGCGTAATGCCCGACACGTAGCCCAGCAGGCTCGCGCTCGCGGTGTTGACGTCGACGCCCACGCGGTTGACGACGTCTTCCACCACGTGGCCCAGGGTGCGCGAGAGTTCGGCCTGGTCAAGGTCGTGCTGGTACTGGCCCACGCCGATGGACTGGGGCGGAATCTTGACGAGCTCTGCCAGCGGGTCTTGCAGACGGCGGCCCAGGCTCATGGCGCCACGCACGGTGACGTCCAGGTCGGGATACTCTTGGCTCGCGAGCTCGGAGGCCGAGTACACCGACGCGCCGGCTTCGTTGACGATGGTGTAGCGAAGGCTGGGCGCCTGCTCGGCAATGAACTCCGAGACGACTTCCTCGGTCTCGCGGCTGGCGGTGCCGTTGCCGATGACGATGGTGTTGACGCCGTCCTTTTTGACGAGGCGGGCGAGCTCGCGCTTGGTGCCGGCGACGTCGTGGCGTGGTTTGGTGGGGTAGACCACGCCGTGGTCGAGCAGCTTGCCGGTCTCGTCCATGACGGCGACCTTGCAGCCGGTGCGGTAGCCCGGGTCGAGCGCGAGCACGCGGGCACCGTGCACGGGGCGTGCCGAGAGCAGGCCCTCGAGATTCTTGGCAAAGACGTTGATGGCCTCGGTCTGGGCACGAACGGTGAGTTTGGCGCGGGCCTCGCGCTCCAGGGAGGGGGCCATAAGGCGCTTGTAGCCGTCGGCGATGGCGGCGTCGAAGACCGGGGCGAAGACGCCCTGGCGTCGGGGCCAACGGCTACCGAGGCGTGCCGTGGCGGCGGCGCCGTCGACGTTGACGCGTACGCGGAGCTTGCCCTCGCGCTCGCCGCGGTCGATGGCAAGGATGCGGTGGTTGGGGATCTTGCGCACGGGTTCGTCGTAGTTGTAGTAGGGCTCGTAGGGGGTCTTCTCGGCGGGATCGGTTGCCTCGACGACGATGTCGGCGGTGTTTTGCGTAAAGGCACGCAGGTCGGCGACGTTCTCCGGGTCCTCGGCTACCGTCTCGGCCACGATGTCGGCGGCGCCGGCAAGCGCCCTCTCGGGCGTGTCGAAGCCGGCCTCCCCGTTGACGTATGCCGCGGCGGCGTCGAGCGCGCTGCCCTTGGCCGAGGCCTGCATGATGATCATATTGGCGAGCGGCTCCAGGCCGGCCTCGCGGGCCTTCTGCGCACGGGTCATGCGCTTTTTGCGATAGGGCTTGTAGAGGTCCTCGACACGCTGGAGCTGCATGGCCTCGCGGATTTGTGCCTCGAGCTCGGGCGTGAGCTTGCCCTGGGCATCGATGAGCAGGATGACGTCCTCCTTGCGCTGCTCAAGATTGCGCAGGTAGGACAGACGCTCGTCGAGTGCGCGCAGGGCGACGTCATCCATGCCGCCCGTTGCCTCCTTGCGGTAGCGCGAGATAAAGGGGATGGTGTTGCCCTCGTCGATGAGCTTGACGGCCGCCTCGACGTTGGCGGCCTTAAGGTTGAGCTCGCGGGCGAGCTGGGCGATAAGATCCATGGGACTCCTTGCGTTTAAGGTGCGTTTGCAGCACAGGGCTACCAAGGATACCACCCGCCCCAAAAGACTGTTTTGGGGCCGCGCCACGAAAGCGGCCTATCTACTACGTTTGAACCGTATGGGTCGACCATCCCCGGTTTTCCGAGAATACGCAAGCCGTCTACCTGCGGCTTTTATTTCGCGAAATTTGGCATGGTTAAGGGCGATCGGTTAAACGTAGTAGATAGGCGCGTTTCGTGGCGAACGAATCAAGCCGAGGTGCAAAATAGCCCCCGCCCCAGAAAAATCGTCGGCAAGGTAGCAAAATGCCCCGCGGGCAGGAGGCTGCTCGCGGGGCAAAGAAGAGGGGCTTATTTGTGGCGGACCGAGGGGCTCGGCATGGGGTTTCCGCCGCGGCCGCTCTTAAGGCATTACAGCTCGACGAGCTGACCGGTCTCGGCGGCCTCCTTGATGGCGTTAAGCAGCGTGAGCGTCTTGACGTTGTCGGCGGGGGTCACGACGGGCTCGACCTCGCGGCGGACGACCTTCACAAAGTGCTTGAGCTGCATCTTGTGCGGCAGTGCCGGGTCGACGGCCGGGATCTCCATTTGCAGCGGCTTGTGCCAGTTGGAGGCACCGTCGTAGGAGAACTGGTGCAGGCGGGGCAGCGAAAGGGCGCCCTTGGTACCGCCAATAAAGTAGGCATCGGCGTCGAAGGGACGGTACTGCGGGTCCTCGCGGGCGGTCGCCTCCCAGTTCCAGGGGCTGGCGGTGGCGTCGGAGATGGTCATGCTCGCGAGTGCGCCATCGGCAAAGCGAACGTTGACCACGGCGGAGTCCTCGGTCTCAAAACCGCGGGCGGCGCTGGACTGCATGCCCTGGACGGCAACGGGCTCGCCCAGCAGGTAACGGAGCAGGTCGACGTCGTGCACCAGGTTGACCAGAATCGGGCCGGCACCCTTCTTGCGGCGCCACTCGACGTCGAAGTACTCGTCGTTCTTATAGATCATGTAGTGGAAGCTCGACACGGTGAGCTTGCCCAGCTCGCCGGACTCGATGATCTCCTTGGCCTTGTTCACAAACGGGTTGTGGCGACGGTGCTGACCCACGAGTACGGGCACGCCGGCGGTCTCGGCTTCGGCGGCGAAGGCCTGGGCATCCTCGAGATCGTTGGAGATCGGCTTTTCGACCAGCGGCACGATGTTGCGCTTGATGGCCTCGCGGGCAACGCCCAGGTGCAGGTCGTTGGGGGTGGCGATGATGACGGCCTCGGGCTTGACCTCGTCCATCATCTGGGCGGGATCGGTATAAAACGGCACGCCGGCGGCCTCGGCCGTGGCGCGGGCGCCCTCAAAGGCGTCGGCGATGGCGACGAGCTCGGCCTCGGGCTCCTCGGTGACAAAGCGGATGTGGTTGCGGCCCATGGCGCCGGCGCCGATAACGGCAATGCGGACGGGGTTGAGCTCAGACATTACGACTCCTTAATGCTGGTGGCTGGTGGAATGCGACAAAGGGACAGTCCCTTTGTCGCATCGATAAAACTAGGCGGACTTCTTCTTGCTGTCGGAGACCATCATGTAGACGGTGAGAACGACGGCGATGGCGGCAATCACGATGGCGCCGTAGAAGGACTGCTGGTAGGCGGCGCTGCCGGCCTCGGCGTGATACAGCACGGCGGTGATGGGCTGGCTGATCCAGGTGGAAGCGGCGTAGCCCAGGAACATGATGCCGTAGTTGACGCCGATGTTGCTGGTGCCAAAGGCGCCACCGGTGAGCGGCGGGTAGATGACGAGCAGGGCGCCAAAGCTAAAGCCGAGCAGGGCGAGTGCCACAAAGAACATGCTCTGCGTAAAGCTCATCGACATGATGACGAGCGCGACGATGGTGACGACAAGGCTGATGAGCAGCGACTTGTAGGCGCCGAGCTTGTCGATGATCTGGCCAAAGGACAGGCGACCGACCAGGTTGGCGCAGGTGTTGACGGAGACCACCACACCGCCGAGGGCGACGGCCGCGGCGCTCGTGGGATCGGCGAAGAGCTGGACGGCGGCGATGGAGGCAACCTTGCCCACGAGCAGGGTGCCTGCGGTGGCGGCACAGGCGAAGGTGACGATGAGGACCCAGAAGCGCGGGGTCTTGACCATCTCGCCCGGGGTGAGGTCACCGAAGGTGCCGGCATGCGCGCCGCCCTTGGGGGCCTCGAAGCCCTCGGGCAGCCAGCCGGCCTCGGGGGCCTTCAGGAACAGGGCGGAGGCGGCGATCGTCACAAAGAAGATGACGCCGAGTGCCTTGAGGGCGCCAAAGATGCCGAGGCTCGGGATGAGCAGCGAGGCGAGCACCGGGGACAGCACGGCGGGGCCGGCGGTCGAAGCGGCCAGGGTGATGCCGGAGGCGAGACCCTTCTTGTCGATGAACCACTTTTGGCCGGTGGTGAGCGCGGGGTTGTAACCCAGACCGTTGCCGATGGCGGCGACGAGCGAGAACCACAGGTAGAACTGCCACGGCTCGGTGACGGTGCCGGACATGAACCAGCCCACGCCGTAGCACACGGCGGCGGCGATCACGACGTTGCGGGGGCCGATCTTGTCGGAGATACGGCCGGCGAAGATGCCCGTCACGGCCATGATGGTCTGGAAGACCGGGAAAGCCCAGGTAAGTGCGCTGGACCACTCGGGGTAGACGGCGAGCAGATTCTTGGACACGACGGAGTACAGCGCGATGGAGCTGATGAAGAACATGGTGACGCACGCGGCAGAAAGCACGACGGCGCGACCCTTATTGGAGTTGGTGGAAGCCATTGGACTCTTTCTAATCGATACGGGGGAGGGAGGGGCGCGTCCGCGGGGCCTCCCAGTCGGGCTGGTTTACTGATCGGTCGGCTTTGCGACGCCGGACTCGTCGGACCAAAGCTCGACACCCTTGTTCTTAAGGTAGTTGTCGGCGTATGCGCGACGGCCGCCGGGCTTGGCGGTGAGGTCGCCCATCATATTGGAGAAGCCGCCGTCGACCTTGATGGCGTCGCCGGTGGTAAAGTCCGAGCGCGTGGACGCCAGGAACATGACGGCGTTGGCGATATCGCTGACCTCGCCGATGCGGCGCGTGGCGATCAGGCGGCTGCGGCTCTTCTCGACCTCGGGGTCGGCGTAGAAGTTGGCCGACATCGGGGTCTTAACGAAGCAGGGCTCGACGCAGTTGGAGCGCACGCCGTAGGGGCCCCACTCGGCGGCCAGCATCTTGGACATCATGTTGACGCCGGCCTTGGTGGAGCTGTACACGCCCGAGAACGTCTCGGGGGAGTGGCTGGCGACGGTGGAGATGTGCACCAGGCGGCCCTGGCCGGCCTTGATCATCTCGCGACCAAAGCGCTGCGAGGTGATGAAGTAGCCGGTGAGGTTGACGTTGATGACCTCGTTCCAGTCGGAGAGCGGCAGGTCCTCCATGGCGGCGAAGCGCAGGATACCGGCGGTGTTGACGAGGACGTCGACACGGCCGAAGTTGGCGATGGTGGCATCGACGGCGGCCTGAACCTCGGCCTCGTCGGTGGCGTTCATCTTGTAGCCCTCGGCGTGGATGCCAAACTCAGCGGCGAGGTCAGCGGCTGCGGCCTTGACCTTTTCCTCGTCCAGATCGAGCAGGACGACGTTGGCGCCGTTGCGGGCGAACTCGCGGCAAATCTCGACGCCCATACCGCCGAGTGCGCCGGTCACGGCGCAGACATCGCCCTCGAGCTTAAGCCAGTTGCTCATAGGAACTTCCCTTCTTGTGCCTCCCGGTGGGTCGCTCCCATTAACCGACCCACGTGGTTTTCGCTGGTTATCGTATGCTTAGCGTTCGCGCAGGTGAATTGCATATTTGTTAGAATGACGTTAACCGTAGGTTTACACTGTACATTGAGGTTTGTTCTCAATTGAGCGCGTGACCTGCGAAAACGACCCCCTGCGGTGCTGTGGGCCCGCGCGTGCGAAAACGGGAGATTGACGTGTACGATCGACGACTTGACGCTATTTCGGCCGCCGCGGAGCTGGGAAGTTTCTCGCGTGCCGCGGCAAAGCTGCGCGTGTCGACGCCGGCACTCGTCAAGCAGGTTTCGGGCTTCGAGGCCGAGTTCGGTATCACGCTGTTCGAGCGCTCGCATTCGGGCGTCAAGGTGACGCCGGCGGGTGCTCTGCTGGTGGACGACGCGCGCTCGATCATGCGCCAGTCCGAGGACGCACTGCGTCGTGCCCGACGCGCGGCGGGCGATGGCGGCGCCGTGCGCCTGGGTGTGTCGATGATGTGCCCGGGGCGCCATACACTCGCGCTATGGCCGCAGCTGCACGACATGGAACCGCGTTTGCGTTTTGAGATTGTGCCGGTGGGGGACCTTTACGATGAGCACGAGACCGTTATGCGCAGTCTGGGACGCGAGGTCGACGTGGTGCAGTCGAGTTTTTCGACCCCGCGCTGGGGAGACGCCTGCCAAAAGCTTCGCATCGTTACCGTGCCGTTTTATATCGACGTGCCGCGCACAAGCCGACTCGCGCGCAAGACGCGCATCACGGTTGCCGACCTGGAGGGTATGCGCCTGCGCGTGCTTCGTCACGGCAACGACGCCATGGACAGCCTGCGTATCGATCTTTTGGCCGACGGCGGCGTGGACGTGATCGACGTGGACAGCTTTGACTTTGCGCTTTTTAACGAGGCGGAGGAAAAGGGCGACGCGGTGCTCACCTGCGGAGCGTGGTCGGGCGTGCACCCGGCCTTTGTGGGCGTACCGTTTTTGTGCGGCCGCGAGGTGCCGGTCTATTTGCACTACCCGCTCGAGCCCACCCTCCAAGTCCAAAAATTCGTCAACGCCATTGCCCAACTCCTCAAGTAGCTCACACAAAACGAGGCCCTGGCCAAACGGCCAGGGCCTCACTAACCTTTATTTCGTTTTAAACGACGGGCTGATCACGCGTAGGAGGGTGCCCCGTGGACGGCGGTGTATTTCCTCCGCGCGCAGTTTCGCAGCGCAGCGAGAATGTTTGAGCACGGAGGAATTACCCCGCCGCCCCGGGGAACCCTCCGTCAGTAATCGTTCCTACTCCAGCTCAAATGCACCCGTGTACAGCTGGTAGTAATACCCGCGCTTGGCGATCAGTTCGTCGTGGTTGCCGCGCTCGATGATGCGGCCGTGGTCCAGGCAGATGATTGCGTCGGAGTTGCGCACGGTGGAGAGGCGGTGCGCGATGACAAACGTCGTGCGGCCTTCCATGAGCTTGTCCATGCCGGCTTGCACGATGGCCTCGGTGCGGGTATCGATGCTCGACGTGGCCTCGTCCAGAATCATTGCCGGCGGATCGGCGACGGCGGCGCGTGCGATCGAAATCAGCTGGCGCTGGCCCTGCGACAGCTGCGCGCCGTTGCCGGTGAGCATAGTGTCGTAGCCGTCGGGTAGGCGGGTGATAAAGTCGTCGGCGCCCGCGAGCTTGGCCGCCGCGATGCACTCCTCGTCGGTGGCGTCCAGGTTGCCGTAGCGGATGTTATCCATCACGGTGCCGGTGAACAGGTTCACGTCCTGCAGCACGACGCCCAGGCTTCGGCGCAGGTCGGCCTTGCGGATCTTGTTGACGTTGATGCCGTCGTAGCGGATCTTGCCGTCGGCGATGTCGTAGAAGCGGTTGATGAGGTTGGTGATGGTCGTCTTGCCGGCTCCGGTGGCGCCGACAAACGCGATCTTCTGGCCCGGCTTGGCAAACACGGACACGCCGTGCAGCACTTCGTGGTCGGGCGTGTAGCCAAAGTCGACGTTGTCCATGACCAGGTCGCCACGCAGCGGCACGTACTCGATCTCGCCGGTTGCGCGGTGCGGATGTTTCCACGCCCACATGCCGGTGTGGTGGTCGGCCTCCTCGAGCTGCCAGGTGTCGGGGTTGACCTGCGCGTTGACGAGCGTCACATAGCCTTCGTCGGCTTCGGACTTCTCGTCGATGAGCTCAAAGATACGGTCGGCGCCGGCGAGGCCCATGACTACGGCGTTGATCTGCTGCGAGATCTGGCCGATCTGTCCGCAGAACTGCTTGGTCATGTTGAGGAACGGCACCACGACGGCGATGGACAGCGCCATGCCCGAGATGCTCAGGTTGGGCACGCCCAGTGCCAGGAAAATGCCGCCGGCAAGGGCCACCAGCACGTAGAGCAGGTTGCCCAGGTTCATAAGGATGGGCATGAGGATGTTGGCGTACATGTTGGCCTTCTGCGAGACCTCGAAGAGCTTTTCGTTGCGCTCGTCAAAATCGGCCTCGGCGGCAGACTCGTGGCAGAATGCCTTGACGACCTTCTGGCCGTTCATGACTTCCTCGATATGGCCCTCGACCACGCCGAGCTCGGTCTGCTGCGCAATGAAGAAACGCGCGGAATTGGAGCCGAGCAGCTTGGTCATAAAGGTCATAAAGGCGACGCCGGCGATGATGACCAGGCACATCCACACGCTGTAGTACAGCATGATAAAGAACACCGTGACGATGATGATGATCGTCATGAGCAGGTTGGGCAGCGACTGACTGATCATCTGGCGCAGCGTATCGATGTCGTTGGTGTAGTGGCTCATGATATCGCCGCGCTGGTGCGTGTCGAAGTAGCGGATCGGCAGGTCCTGCATGCGGTTGAACATCATCTCGCGCAGCTTCTCGAGCGAGCCCTGCGTGACGATAGCCATGGCGCGGTTCCAGAAGAGCGAGGACAGGACACCGACGCCGTAGATGCAGGCGAGGGTGGTCACGAGCTGCAGAATCTTGGGCTGTGCGGCTTCCCAATCGCCCGACTGCCACGATTCGCTAATAATTTGCAGGGCGCTCTGCAGGAAGGTCGCGCCGATGGAGTTGATGATGGCGCAGAGCACAACGCCGGCGACGACAAGGGGCAAAAGCACGGGATAGAAGTCAAAGAGCGTCTTGATGAGGCGCGACATGGTGCTGCCCTTACGGTTGAGCGCGCGCTCGGCGGTCGTTGCCTTACTCATGTGCCTCGCCTCCTTCCTGGGTCTGAGCTTGCGTTGCGGATGCCTCGGTGTCGGCCTCGACGGCCCCTTCGCCCTCGGCAGACATCTTGTTTTGCGAGGTAAAGGTCTCTCGGTAGATCTCGCTCGTCTTGAGCAGCTCTTCGTGGTTGCCGATCTGTGCGATGCGGCCGCCCTCCATGACAATGATGCGGTCTGCGTCCTGCACGGAGCTGATGCGCTGGGCGATGATGAGCTTGGTCGTGTTGGGCAGATAGCTTGCCAGGCCTGCGCGAATCTTGGCGTCAGTCTTGGTGTCGACGGCGCTGGTGGAGTCGTCCAGGATCAAGATCTTGGGGCGACGCAACAGGGCGCGTGCAATGCACAGGCGCTGCTTCTGACCGCCCGAAACATTAGAGCCGCCCTGTTCGATCCAGGTGTCGTAGCCCTTGGGGAAACCGTCGACAAACTCGTCGGCGCAGGCCAGATGCGCTGCCTCGCGGACTTCCTCGTCGGTGGCGTTCGGGTCGCCCCAACGCAGGTTCTCGGCGATGGTGCCGCTAAACAGCACGTTTTTCTGCAGCACCATGGCGACCTGGTGACGCAGCGCGTCCAGGTCGTAGTCGCGCACGTCCACGCCGCCCACGCGCACAGCGCCTTCGGTGGTGTCGTACAGGCGGGCGATGAGGTTAACGAGCGTGGACTTGGCCGAGCCGGTGCCGCCGATGATGCCGATGGTCTCGCCGCTCGTAATGTGAAGGTCGATATCGTCGAGCGCCTGGCGCTTCGCATGCTTGGAATACTTAAAGCTCACGTGGTCAAAGTCGATGGAACCGTCGGCAACCTCGAGCACGGGCTCGGCGGGATTGGCGATCGTGGGCTCGGCGGCCAGCACCTCGGCAATGCGGTGTGCCGATTCGTCGGCCATGGTCACCATGACAAAGATCATCGACAGCTGCATCAGGCTCATGAGAATCTGGAAACCATAGGTAAAGGTCGAGGAGAGCTGGCCCACGTCGAACAGCGTGCCCTGGCTCGTGATGATGAGCTTGGAGCCCAGGTAGATGATGACGACAAACGCGCCGTTGACGCAGATGTTCATCATGGGGTTGTTAAAGGCGAGCAGCTTCTCGGCGCGGGTGAAGTCCATCTGGACATCGCGCGCGGCGGCCGCGAACTTCTCCTTCTCAAAGTCTTCGCGTACGTAGCTCTTAACCACGCGCATGCCGGTGACGTTTTCCTCGACGGACTCGTTAAGGGCATCGTACTTGTGGAACACGCGCGAGAAGATGGGGCGCACCTTAAAGATGATAAAGAACAGTCCAAAGCCCAGCAGCGGAATGATGACCAGGTAGACCATGGCAACACTGCCGCCCATGATAAACGCCATGGTAAAGGCGAAGATCAATACCAGCGGCGCGCGCACGGCGATGCGGATGATCATCATAAAGGCCTGCTGCACGTTGTTGATGTCGGTGGTCAGGCGCGTGACGAGCGAGGAGCTCGAGAACTCATCGATGTTGGCAAAGCTGAACGTCTGGATTTTGTAGAACAGGTCGTGACGCAGGTTCTTGGCGAAGCCGCAGCTCGCATGGCTGCAGGTGACGCCTGCCGCGGCGCCAAAAGCAAGCGACGTCAGCGCGATGAGCACCAAAAAGCCCGCGGTGGGAAGCATCTCGGCTACGGTGGCGCCGTCTTTGATGGCGTCGATCAGGTTGGCGGTGATAAATGGAATCAGCATCTCGCAGAGCACCTCGCCAAGCACGAGCAGCGGCGTGGCAACGGTGACTTTCATATAGTCGCGGATGCTTCCCATGAGGGTTTTAATCATCCAGTTCCTCCCAGGTTACACGGATTTTCTCGAGCATTTCGGCGAGCTGCTCGCGCTCGTCGTGGGTGAGGGCACTAAAGGCTTGCTCTCTAAAGCGAATGCGGGCCGCCTGGTCGATGCGGGCGTTTTCCCGGCCGGTTTCGGTCAGGCGAATGGTGAGCTGCCGTCGATCCTTGGGGTTACGGCTGCGCTCGATGAGGCCGTTGAGCTCGAGCTTGGACAGGATCTCGGAAAGCGACCCCGGCTTGAGGTCAAAGTGCATGCCGAGTTCCTGCTGAGACATCTCGCCGCCGGGCTGCTTGGCCAGCAGGCAGATGATGGGCGCCTTGCCGGACACGCCTCCGCCATGAAAGTGCATGTAATGGCCGCAGAAGCCAAGCCCGTTAAGGATGCGCTTGGCAAGTGCATCCGATTGCGATTGCGCCTCGGGCGAATCTGCAGGCTCGATGGGGTCGCCGCCCGGCGTATGGGGGCAGAGGTCGATGCATTCGTCGCACATGGTGTTGCTCCTTTCTTTAGTTAGGTAGAGAAATTGTTTTGTACCTAAGTGATTCTAGAGGTACCTAACTGATTGTCAAGGTACCGAATCGATTTTGTGGCAGTGCTGGGGTGCCGGTGCCAGGGGAATCTTGGACAGTCTTCGCAGCGTAGATTCAGCGGGCCACGGCGTATCCCGGAGTTTTCGATAGGTTCATTAAGGGGGCGAGACTGGCAGCTGCCGGTCTCGCCCCTTGGCTTTCCGAGACTTAGAGCGGCTCGTCGCCGGTTCGGAGGATGGCGAGATATGGCTCATATGAAAACGTGCGGTATCGTTTCCTGCTCGTATCACGTTGGACAAGAATGCCCCAATCGGTAAATTGGGATATAAGGTTGTTTGCGCTCGATCTGCTAATCTGCATTCGTTCAGACACAAAGGCGGTGTCGACGATCGGATTGCCCTCGAGAAGGTCGAGTAGCATAAGGGCGTTCGTCGTAGCCCTTCCCGCCTTTTCGCGAATCAGCCTTTCGGTTTCCGAATGGAGGTCGACAAGCTTCCGCATCGAATCCCGCGCCTCGCGTGCGCTTGCAAGCAAGCAGGTACTGAAAAACGAAACCCATCCCTCAAAATCGCCTCTCTGCCTTACGCGCATAAGCCAATCGTAGTATTCGCTCCTGTGTCGTTTGAGTTCATACGAGGGGTAGATGACCGGCTTGGTGAGCGCCCCATCATGTATGAGCGAAAGGAGGATGAGCAGACGCCCGAGGCGTCCGTTGCCGTCGAGGAACGGGTGCGCGGTTTCAAACTGGTAGTGCACCAAAGCGGCCTTGATGACTGGATCGATGTCGTCACGCTCGTTGATGAAAAGCTCGAGGTCGCCAAGTGCCTCCTTCATATCCTCCGTGTTGGGAGGGACATACGGGGCCTCATTGAGCGTGCAGCCGTTTGGTCCGACCCAGTTCTGAGTCGTCCTGAACTGGCCCGGCGTCTTGTCGGAGCCTCTGCCATTTCCAAGCAATGTGGCATGGACGGATTTGAGCAGCCTCATACAGAGTGGCAGTTCCTCCATGAGCGTGGTCGCCTGCTGCACCGCTCGAGTGTAGTTGACGACGTCGGTTAGGTCCCGGCTCGCATTGGATTCGTTTGACGGGTCAAGAACATCATCGAACGTACATTGCGTACCCTCGATTTGAGAGGACAAGAGCGCTTCCTTGCGAACGTACATAGAAAGGTACATGTCGATGTTCGGAACAAAGCGAGACATGCCCTCAACCTCGCCGAGTATGGCGCGGCAATCGGAGACAAGCCGCATGGAATCAGCGGATAAATTGATTGGAAAGAATGAATCCATATTGGCGGGTCTAAACGAATCATAGGCGAGGGCTCCTGAAAGGTTGTGCCTGACGTTTCCCTGTCGTCCGGGTGTGATGGGTGCGAGCATCGTTAGTGTCCTAAGAACAAATTTGAGCCAAAACTTGTTCTTAGAATTTTATAGCGCCTTCTAAGGCCAAGTTTCTGCAATAAGAAGCGTCAGAAAAACTCTAAGAACAAAATTACGCCCAAACTTGGTCTTACATCCGAAGGCAAGACTTAGATTGCACTGCGCTACACTTAGTCGCATTATGGCGACATCGCGCCGCGCCCGACCCAAGGGGGACACTCATGAAGAACACTCAGCTGCTGCTGATCAACGATATGTGCGGCTACGGCAAGGTCGCGCTCTCGGCCATGCTGCCGGTACTGTCGCACATGGGCTATCGCATCCACAACCTGCCGACGGCGCTCGTTTCCGATACGCTCAACTATCCCAAGTTCTACATTCACGACACCACGGAGTACGTGCGCCAGAGCCTCGCTATCTGGGAGGAGCTCGGCTTTGAATTTGATGCTATCTCGACCGGCTTTATCGTGACCGAGGAGGAGACGCGCATCATCTCGGACTTTTGCCACCGCCGCGCTCAAAAGGGCACCAGGGTGTTCGTCGATCCCATCATGGGCGATAACGGCAAGCTCTATGCCGGCGTGCCCGAGTCGACCATCGGACTCATGCGCAGCTTGGTCGAGTGCGCCGACTACGCGGTGCCCAACTATACCGAGGCGTGCCTGCTCACCGATACGCCTATCGCCGAAGAGATTACGGCCGATGAGGCCCGCACGCTCGTGGACGCCATGCTCGCGTTGGGCACCAAGTCGGTTGTCATTACGAGTGCGAAGGTCGATGGGGCGAGTGCCGTCATCGGCTACGACCATGTGGCGGGGGAATACTTTGAGATTCCGTTTGAGCTGATCCCGGTGTACTTCCCGGGTACGGGCGATACGTTCTCGGCCGTGCTCATGGGCCGCGTGATGAACGGTTGGAGCCTCCAGCGTGCCACGGCCGATGCCATGCGTGTGGTGGCCGAGCTTATCGAGCGCAATGCCGACCAAGAGGACAAGTCGGCTGGCCTTCCCATCGAGGCCTGCCTGGATGTGATTGACCATGAGTAACGCTGACGAGGGCGGCGCCAAGCCTGCAGGCGAGAGCAAGCCGCTCGGCGCGCCGCGTGGCAAGCGTCCGCGTATCCGCATTAGCTGCGTGGACCAGTTGGGAACGTGCCGCTGCCATCATGGTCACAAGCCAGGCGATGTCTTTGACTTTGACCGAGACCGCGGCAAGATGTGCGCTATGGCCTGCCATGTGGGCTTTCCTTACATTGACATCTTGCGTTACGGCGGAACCGTGCCCGGCAACGAGCCCGGCACGGCAAAGTTCTGCTGCCCCGAGGTCGATACATTGAACGTCTGGCTCGCCGAGATCGTCGACGAGTAGTCGAGCGAGGATTTTCTCCCGCCGAGATAATGAGCGTGGATTTTTCCCGTTTTGGACGCAATTTCGCGCTCAAAGTGGGAGAAAATCCACGCTCGATTTGTATATGGGAATCCCGATCTCGTTTATGCCCGTGCTTAGGCGTTATCGTCGTTGTCCTGCGTGCGAGTAAGGTCAAATTTCTGCATTTCATCCGATTTGTGGCTCTAAAAACTCTGCATTTCATCGATTACAGCTGCTCGAGCATAGCGGTGCAACCGGCGAGCACGTCGCGGTAGGTGGCATCGAAGTTGCCGGTGTACCAGGGATCGGCCACGTCGCCGGGGCGCTCGGTCCAATCGAGCAAGCGCGTAATCTTGCCGTCGGGGTCGTCGTCAAAGATGCGACGCAGACCGCGCGCGTTCTCAGCATCCATATAGACAATGCGATCCCAGTTGCCATACTCCGCGCGCCGCACCTGACGTGCGCGATGTGCGACGACGGGAATCCTGACTTCGCGCAGCTTGGCGACCGTGCCATGATGCGGCGGGTTGCCGATCTCTTCGGTTGAGGTTGCTGCAGAATCGATGACAAACTCGCCCGCGCGTCCAGCGCGGCGCGCTAGCTCGGTAAACACGGACTCAGCCATCGTCGAGCGACAGATATTTCCACAGCAGATAAAAAGAATGCGTTGCATGAGCGGTTTCCTTTCTGGGCGGTCGCGCGGGGCTTACAGGCTGCCCTTGAGACAGTTTGCTCCGATAAAACCCGCTGCGTACAAGGGGAGGTGGCGCAGCTCGCGCCCGTCATCAGTTTCGCTGCGGGCAAAATTGTTCTCGGACAAAATGTAGGCATATGGCGACCGGGCTTTGTCCATAAACGACCCGAGGGTTCTTGCGCGCACGTTGCGTGCGGACTTTACCTCGACGGGCACAATTTCCATACGGTCGGTCTGAAGTAGAAAATCGAGCTCACCGCTCGTCTTCCAAGACGACGGCGGCACCCAATAGTACGTCCGCAAACCATTGCTCGAAAATGCCTGCATGACCGAGTTTTCGGCCAGGGCACCTCGAAAGTCGGAAGACAGTGCTATGGCGGAATCCTCTTTGAGGTCGAGCCAGAGCCGCGGGTTGATACCGAGTTTGTAGAACATGAGGCCCGTATCGAGAAGATAGACCTTAAAGAAACTTCCGTCTTCGTCGTCGAAGGGAACGAGGGGAGGTTCGATGCCTTCGGTCAGGTTGTTGACCGATATGATGGCGGCGCCTTCGAGCCAGTCGAGCGGCTCGATAAGCTTGGCGCGACGGCCTCCGCGTTCGACCTCGGAGTACTTGAATTTCTTTGTGGACGATCTCAGCAACTGGGACGGAATGGAGCGCCATACCTTGCGCGCCGCCACGCCACTGATCCCGTTTTCGGGGTCGGTCATATCGGCGGTGTAGGTCTCGTCGATTTCGCGCTGCTCGACGCGCGCGTCTTCGATGGATAACGTCTTGCGATATGCGTTGACGGCGGCGGGCATGCCGCCCACGACCTGGTATCGATGAAACAGGCTGAGCGCGGCTTGGTGCGCGGCGTAAGCATCGAGCGTGCCGGCGTGGGTACGAACAGCATCGGCCATCTGCTCCTCATCGAGCGCCCAGAGAAACTCCTCGAACGACATGGGATGCATGGTCTCTTGACGAACGCCGCTGGGAAAAGGCAACTTGCGCTTGCGCGTGGCGACACCGAGTTGGCTGCCGGTCGCGCATATGCGCCAGCCCGAACCCGAGAAAAAGCGAAGCGAGTTGAGCGCCCGTTCGCAGAGCTGCACCTCGTCAAACAGGATGAAGGCGGTTTCCTTGCGAATGGGGGTGCGTTTATAGTCTGAAATTCGCGCCACGATGGTGTCAACGTCGTCGGTGGGACAGTCGAACAGCGGAGCAATCAGTTCAAGATCGGTCTGAAAGTCGAGTTTGACAAACGCATCGCCGGCGATTCGCCTGCCGATTTCCTCGGCAGCGTACGTTTTGCCTACGCGTCGCGCACCACGGATGAGGAGGGGGCGTGAGGCGTCCTTTGTCGCCCATGATTCGATAACGGATTCGATTGATCTGCGCATGGGGCCACCTTTCCGATTTCGTGTACTTCAGATACATAGTTTAGTACGATTTCGTGTACTTAAAATACACGAAATCGTAGAAAAGCGTGTATCTGAAATACACGAAATTGCACTGCCGGAGCTTGCAGGCGGATAAACACTACTAGTATGGGACGGTTTTCACTGGTCGCTCGCCACCTTGGGCTGTGTTCGTCCCTATGCCTGCATCCGGGGCTGTGCTGATTGACGACGGCGCTCCCAGCGGGCGAGCTTGATCGTCACTAGCGCAAGCGCCCAGGCTACGAGCGAGAACGCAGCGCCCACGGCACCCACGTACGCAATGCCAATTCCGTTTACCACGGCGCCGCCCACTGCGGTGCCAAACGAGATACCGACGTTAAACGCCATGGGCTCAACCGAACTCGCGAGCACCATCGACTTGGGATGGCGGCTGCGCGCCACGTCCATAAAGTGTGTGATGCACGACACCGAGAACAGGTACATGAGCATCGCCAAGCTAAAGACAAAGACCAGCGCGAGCGGCATGGTGCCGCCCACAGCAAACAACCCGAGTAACGCCACAGCCTGCAGCACAAACGTCACGAGCAGCGCCTTCATGCCAAAGCGCGCATCAATCCATCCGCCCAGGATGTTCGAGATCAGGCAGAACGCGCCGTAGGCCATGAGCGTGGTGCTGGCTTCGACCGTGCCCATGCCCAGCACCTGCTCCAGATAGGGCGTCACATAGCCGTAAAACACATAGACCGATCCCACGCCAAACAAGAAGATGAGCATGCCGGTGATGATACTCGGTTCGCGCAGCAGACCCGCCTGTTCGCGGAAGGTGGCGGGTTCGTCGGTCTGTCCGGCGCGCGGCATAAACACCACGAGCGCGGCGCAGATCAGAACGGCAAAGGCCAGCGTGCCGTACATGGCAACGTGCCAGTCGAGCGTGTCGGCCACAAACTTGCCGATCGAAGTGACAAAGACCATTGCTACGGAAAACGCACCATATACCACCGAGATGGCAAGCGAAGTTTGCTGCGGGGACAGCAGCTCGGGGATGTACGTCACGCCCACGGCGAGCAGTGCGCCCGAGACGGATCCCAGGACAATGCGCGAGATAAACAGTACCTGGAAGTTGGGCGCCAACGCCATGACCAGATTGCCGAGCACAAAGATAATGCTGTAGCACACGAGCAGCTGGTAACGACGGAAGCGCCCCGTGCTGAGCGCAAGCACCGGCGTCGCGATAGCGTAGACCAATGCAAAAACGCTGATGAGCTGGCCCGCAGTGGCAAGCGATATGCCGAGTTCCGTCGCCAAGTCACTTTCGATGCCGATGACCACGAACTCCGAGCAGCCGAGCGAGAAGCCCAGCAGCACGAGCAGCGCCAGGCAGAGCTTGGTGCGCGCGGGGGAGAGCGCGGCGGCGGTTGACTTACTTTTAGGCGTGGTTGCGGCGGTCAAGGTTGTCACTCCAATGTCGCATGAATAAGCGGGATTCAATCCCTGCAACTCTAACAGAATGTGTCAGGTGCCTGCCCCCTTTGTCGCAGGCTGCGCTTGCCTGTATAGTCGCAATACAGGCGAAGATGGTCTCAGGTACATCGCGGGCGACAGGAGATCCCATGGGTATGCACACGACAAAGGTTGCAGTGGGCGAGGGCAAGTTTGCGCTCGAGGCCCAGCTGACGGTGACACCGCGAGGCATGGCGGTGTACGCCTGCTCGCCGGAGTTCGCGCACCTGGGCGCCACGGCGCAGGCCATTCCGCGCCCCGAGCCCGGCCGCACGGCGACAGTGAGCATCCTGGCTGTTCCGTGCCATCGAGACGAAATTCCGGCGCACGATATCGCGGCGGCGCTGGCCACGCGCTTTGGCGTGCCGGTCGTTGCGAGCACGGGCTTTCATGTTGAACAGGCGAGCGGGGGCGACCTGCAGCGCGTGCTCGACACCACCAAGGAGCTCATCGCCGCGCTCGAGGAGGCCGCAGCCCGCATTCTGCGCGCCGGCTGGGATGAGGGCGGCGCGGGCGCCGAGGTCGTGGCGGTCAATGCCGCGACCGGCGAGACGCTTAGCCCCGTCGACCGCATCGATGCCCATGCCGGTGAGGGCATTCTGCATCAGGCATTTCTGACGCTTCTGGTCGAGGGCCAGGGCGAAGGCGCACGCCTGCTGCTCTGTCGTCGCAGTCCGCTCAAACGCCTGTGGGGCGGGGTGCTGGCCGATAGCTGTGCCGGCCATCCGCTCCCCGGGGAGGACGTTGTCGCCGCGACGGCGCGCCGCATCAACGAAGAGCTCGGCATCACGCGCGCACCCGACCAGCTCAAACACCTCGGTCACGTGACCTACCGCGAGGACCACGGCGACGGCCGCTGCGAGTGCGAATGGTGCGAGGTCTACCTTGCCCATGTTGAGCCGGGCGAGCTGCATATCAACCAAGAGGAGATCTCGGAAGTGCGCCGCGTGGCCCCGTCCGAGCTTAAAGGCTACCTGCAGGGTCACCCCGAGCAGCTGGCCCCCTGGCTCCGCGAGGCTCTGGAGGTCCCCTCCATCCGCGCAGCCCTCGCTATGTGAAAAAAGACAGTCCCTTTGCCACATCCAAACCGTCACAACATTTGATGAAAATCTCGAAAACGAGGAAAAGCGTCGAATGTTGTGACGCTTTTTGTCCAGAGGATCGCTTCTCATCCAAAAATCCCGCTTGACTGTATTGCCACAACACAGCGCAACGTAAGGGGTGTCCGATAACGGGCGCCCCTTTTTAAGTGGCAACGTGGCCGCGAATCCGGAGCGCCCCCAACAAGAAAGGTGGGGAGATGGAAGCGGAAAAGAAGGCGTTTAAGATCACCAAGCGCGAAATTGGCTTTGTGCTGGGTATCGTTGTCTTTTTGCTGGTGAAGTTTCTTCCTTTGGCGGAGCTGAGCTCGACGGTCGAGCTTACGGTCGGCGGTCAGACCTGTCTGGCGTTGACGCTCGCCACGGTGGTGTTCTGGGCGTGTGGCGTGGCACAGCCGGGCTTTGTGGGCCTGCTCTATTGCGCGCTGCTCGTTCTGTTCAAGGTGTGCGTGGACGACACGGGTGCCGCGAGCATCTCGGCGACGGTCGCCTCCACGTTTAGCTCGTGGACCAAAGCCACCATGTGGCTCGTCATCGGCGCCTACCTCATCGCCAGCGCGGTCAAGGAGTCGGGCCTGGGCGAGCGCATCGCCTATGCGTTTATGCTCAAGTTCGTGCGCGATGCCAAGTCGCTCATCATCTCAATCTTCGCGCTCACCTTTGTGCTGTCGCTGCTGATCCCGCATCCGTTCCCCCGCGCCTTCCTCATCCTCGCCGTCGTCTCGGTCATCGCCGAGTCCGCCGGCTACGGTGACGACGACCGCGGCAAGCTCGGCTTCCTCGTGTTTGCCGCTGCCGCCCCGGGCTCCATGTTCTTCCTGACGGGCGACTCCACGCTCAACCCGCTCGTTGCGCAGTACAGCGCCGAGGCCGGCGGCATGAGCCCGTCCTTTGTCGACTGGTTCCTGTACATGAGCGTGCCTATGCTGGTCGCGCTGCTGTGCACCCTGTTCCTGGGCCTCTTCCTCTTTAAGCCCAGCAAGGAGCTCGTCTACGATCGCGAGCAGATCGTGGCCAAGCAGGCCGCGCTCGGCAAGCTCTCCGTCAAGGAGATTCGCACCATCGTGTGGCTTGTCATCGCCATTGCGCTGTGGCTCACCGTCTCGGGCGATTACATCGGCTGGGTCACCCTGGCCATCGGCGTCTCTCTTGCCATGCCCATCATCGGCGAGGTCCTCACCCCCGCCAGCTGGAATGCCGTCGACATCAAGTCCCTCATGTTCCTGACGGCCGCCATGGCCGTGGGCTCCGTGGGCGGTGCCACCGGTATGAACGCCTGGATCGCCGATGTTGTGCTTCCCAGCTCCGTGCCCGAGAACATCTTCCTGTTCGCCCTGCTTGTCGCCGCGCTTTCCATGATCATCCACATGTTCATGGGCTCGGTCATGGCCGTGCTCGGCGTGTGCGTGCCGGCGTTCATCAGCTTTGCGGCCGGCTCCAGCGTGAGCCCGCTCGCCGTGGCGCTCATCGTCTTCACGTCCATCAACATCCACTACATCCTGCCGTTCCATAACCTGCCGATCCTTATCGGCGAGGGCAAGGACGCTGGCGGCTACACCTCCAAAGAGGCTATGCGCATGGGCATTCCCCTCACTGCGGTCGTCTTTATCGTCGTGCTGGTCGAGGCCGCCTGGTTCCACCTCTTTGGCCTGATGTAAGCAGTCGAGTGCTTGGCTGTAATTAGCCGAGTGCTTGAACTGCGAGTGCCCGAGCGCCCCATCTATGAGCGCTGCGGCCCCATTACGTTACCAAGCCGGCGGCACTCCCGCCGCCGGACACTCTCCCGAAAGGAGCACGCTATGTCCACTACCGATGCTTCCCAGATCCACGATCTGCGCTCCGCGCTCGACTTTTTGCGCGAGATGCCGGGCCAGCTGCTCGAGACCGACACCCAGGTCGACGCGGACGCCGAGGTCTCGGGCGTCTATCGTCGCGTCGGTGCCGGCGGCACCGTTATGCGTCCGACCAAAGAGGGCCCGGCGATGGTCTTCAACAACGTCAAGGGCTTTGACGATGCCAAGGTCTGCATCGGCATGCTTGCCAGCCGCAAGCGCGTTGCCGCCCTGCTCGACCTCGACGAGGAGCACCTGGGCCTCGAGATCGGCAAGCGCTTCGAGAACCTGATCGCGCCCGAGCAGATCGCCGAGGGTGCGCACGTCGACTGCCAAGAGGTCGTGTACAAGGCGACCGACGAGGGCTTTGACCTGCGCAAGATCGTTCCCGCTCCCACCAACACGCCCGTCGACGGCGGCCCCTACATCACCATGGGCCTCGCTTATGGCACGAGCCCCGACGGCTCCCAGTCCGACGTGACCATCCACCGCTTCTCCTGCGTCGACAAGGACAAGCTCGCCATGTGGATCACTCCGGGCAGCCGTCACCTTGGCGCGTTCTTTGACGAGTACTGCCAGCGCGGCGAAGACATGCCCATCTCCATCTCCATCGGTCTGGACCCCGCCGTGTACATGTGCTGTGGCTTCGAGGCGCCAACCACGCCGCTCGGCTTTAACGAGCTGCAGATCGCCGGCGCCCTGCGCGGCCACGCCGTCGAGCTTGCCGACTGCGTCACCGTTCCGCAGAAGTGCATTGCCAATGCCGAGTACGTGCTCGAGGGCTACCTCATGCACGACGAGACCATCAACGAGGACGTCAACGGCCACGGCTACGCCATGCCCGAGTTCCCCGGTTACACCGGTGGCGCCAAGGTCTGCCCGGTGATCAAGATCACCGCCGTCACCACGCGTGTCAACCCCATTATGGAGAGCTGCATCGGCCCTTCGCACGAGCACGTGTCCATGGCCGGTATCCCCACCGAGGCTTCCATCTACAAGATGGTCGAGACCGCTATCCCGGGCCGCCTGCTCAACGTCCACGCTGCACCCTGCGGCGGCGGCAAGTTCGTTGCCATCATGCAGTTTAAGAAGTCGAGCAAAAATGACGAGGGCCGTCAGCGCAACGCCGCCATGCTCGCCTTCTCGGCATTCTCCGAGCTCAAGCATGTGATCTTGGTTGACGAGGATGTCGACATCTTTGATATGAGCGACGTGATGTGGGCCATGACCACGCGCTTCCAGGCCGACGTCGACCTCATCACCATCCCCGGCTGCCACTGCCACGTGCTCGACCCGTCCAACGACCCTGCGTTCGACCCCACGATTCGCGAGCACGGCATCGCCTGCAAGGCCATCTTCGACTGCACGGTTCCGTTCGACCTCAAGAAGAATTTCATTCGCTCGCAGTTCATGGAGATCGACACAGACAAGTGGGCCAAGGAGATTGCTTTCTAGTAAGTAGCCCTACCAAGTAGTTAAGGAGCCGTCATGCCTGAGTCTTCTGTCCGTCCCCGTCGCATTGTCGTTGGCGTGTCTGGCGCCAGCGGTGCCGCGCTGGGCCTTGAGTGCCTCAAATGCCTGCGTCAGGCCGGTGCCGAGTCGGCGCTTGTCGTCACGCGCGGGGGAGAGATCACCATCGAGCAGGAGCTCGGCATGACGCTCGACGAGTTTGCCACGCATGCCGATGTGGTCTACGACAACAAGAACATCGGCGCCGCCATCGCAAGCGGCACCTATCCGGTCGACGGCATGATCGTGGCCCCGTGCTCCATGAAGACGCTCGCCGGCATCGCGAGCGGCTACAGCGACAATCTGTTGCTGCGTGCGGCCGACGTGCAGATGAAAGAGCAGCGCCGCCTGGTGCTCATGGTGCGCGAGACGCCCTTCAGCGCCATTCATGTCGACAACATGGCGCGCCTGGCGCGCGTACCGGGCGTCATGCTCATGCCGCCCATGCTCACGTTTTACAACGGCCCCGCCACGCTCGATGACGCGGTGCATCACATCGCCGCCAAGGCGCTCGAGGCCGTCGGCGTGTCATGTGCAAACTATAAGCGCTGGTCATAGGCGTCTTTAGGGTAGGATACGAGGAGTGTTTGAGCCCGCTGCCCCTGTGGGCGGCGGGCTTTGTGCGCAAAAAGGATGTGTCGGGAGGACCTATGCAGACGGGCATGTATGCGATTAGCGAGATGGCGAGTTTGTTTAACGTTTCGCGCCAAACGCTCATCTACTACGACAAGATCGGCCTGTTTAAGCCCGCCGTGGTTAACGAAAAAGGCTACCGTTTCTATTCGCCCACGCAGATCCCGCTCATGCGTCTGATCTGCATGCTGCGCGACCTAGGGCTCGAACTCGATGAGATCGACCGCCTAGCCTCGACGTTCGACATTAGCGAGATGACCGACCACCTGCGCTCGCGGGTGCAGGCGCTCGACGAGCAGATTGCCGGGCTCAAAGCCGAGCGTGCGAGCGTGCAGGAGCGTCTGAGCTTTTACGACGAGGCAGTTTACTGGCGCGAGCGCGAGGGCAAGCCGGAGCTCAAGCAGTTCGAGCGCCGCTTCGTGGTCTTTGAGGAGTTTCCAGGCGATATCGAGCGCGGCCGCTCGATGCTTCACCCCACGCTCATGCGGGCCATCCTGCGCATGCGTGCGTTGACGGGCACGCGCCCTATGCGCGGCTGGGGTGCCATGCTGCGTCGTGAGGCGCTGCATTCCGACGACCCTATCGCCGGCGCGGGCTCCTTTGCCGTGCTGCCGCGCGGTGTCGAGGAACTGCTGCCGAGCGATCCCGCCGAGCTGGCAGAGATCGGCATCGAAGTGCTGCCCGAGGGCACATACCTGTGCATGAGCCGCTGGGGTATGCCGTACGAGCCCGAGGGCATCCGCGCCATCGTTGCCTGCATGGACGAGCACGCGCTCCAGCCCGTTGGCAACGCTTTCGACTTTTGCTACCTCGATACCACGAGCTACGACGAGTCCCACCAAGAGGACTTTTGCTGCATCCAAATCCCCGTTACCCTCCAGATGTGACAAAGGGACAGTCCCTTTGTCACATTCGCGGCATGGCTGCCGCCCAAACCATCACAACATTCGATGAAAATCTCGAAAACGAGGAAAAGCCTCGAATGTTGTGACGCTTTTCCTGTCTGTGCCGGCGAGCTCCCGTGTCATCTGGGGGTATAAGGCTAGCAAGTGTTTATTTGCGAGGCCAAGGGGGCGCCCCGTATGGATATCGATAACTTTGAATGGTGGTATAGCGAGGGCGAGGCTCCGGACGAAGAGTGGGACGAGCCCGCGCCGTGTGACGTGTCGAGCGACGAGGACGAGACCGGCAACGATGCCGGTGTCGAGCCTGAAGCCGCTTCCGATGCCGCCGAACCCCTAACCTTTGAACAGGCTTGGGCCCAGGCCGAGGCCGACGAGGCGAAGGCCGATGCCACGGCCACGCTCGGCGAGCCGGCTGATATGTCGATCTCGCCGGCAAAGACCCCACAGCCGCGCCATACCATCGACCCCGGCAGCACGGCATCCTTCAGCATACTCGACGTGCCCGCGCAGGGTGCCCAGGCGCCCGCCCCCACCCATCGCCCCAACCTGGCTCGCGAGGAAGACGCGGGCCGTCGCTCTCCGCTCGGCCCCATTCTCATCGCCTTTATGGCCGGCGTCATCGCTTGCTCGGCGATCGGCAGCATCTGGGGTCATGTCGAGCAGCAGCGCCAAGACGCCGCCAAGGTCGAGATGTCCGTCGAGCAATCGCTCAGCCGCACGCGCTCGGTGCATGTGTCGGTCGAGGTTAAGGACGGCGCGACGTGGGATACCGCGCGCGGCGATAGCCAAATGCTCGTCCATATCGTGGGCCGCACGCTCAGGGGACAAGCAATCGACGAGTATCAATACGTCAATTCCGAAGGTGACGGTATCGAGCTCAAGCCCGGCGACTACGAGCTCACGGTTGATGAGCCGCCCGTCGCCACCGACGGCACGCGTTACCGCGCCTCAAAGCGCATGGTTCCGGTGAGTTTTAATTCACGGGCGCCCGATACGGTCGATAGCACGCCGCAGGGCGGGTTTGACCTTTACGCTATTGCTCAATAACTGCGCCTGACGCTCAACCCCGCCGCCAAGAGTGGGACAATAGCCCTCGATACTGTTGTTTATTTTTGGAGGAAGTAGCATGTCCACCGTCACTACCATCAAGCGCGGCGGCCTCACCGCGGCCATCGATTCCATGGGTGCCCAGCTCACGAGCCTTGCCCTCAACGGCAACGAGTATCTGTGGCAGGGCGACCCGGTCTTTTGGGGCAAGCACGCGCCCATTCTGTTCCCCATCGTGGGCTCACTGCGCAACAACACGGCAACATCTGCGGCTGGCACCTGCGAGATGCCGCGCCACGGCCTCGCGCGCATCGTCGAGCACAAGCTGGTCGAGGTCTCCGAGGACGGTTCGTCCGTCACCTACGAGATCACTGACACGCCTGAGTCGCTCAAGGCGTTCCCCTTCCACTTTAAGCTCAACATGACCTATGCCCTGACCGGCGACGCCACGCTTACCCAGACCTTTGCCGTTACGAACACCGGCGACGTGGACCTGCCGTTCTCGGTGGGCGGCCACCCTGCATTTAGCGTGCCCGCCCCCGGTGCCGAGGACGAGGCATTCGAGGATTACGAGCTGGCGTTTACCGAGGCTTGGACCAACGAGGCTCCCATCATCACGCCCGATGGCCTCATGACGTTTGAGGGTAGCTACAAGGCGCCCGATAACTCTGACGTGCTGCCCATCACGCACCGCAGCTTCGATAACGATGCCATCATGTTCACCGATACCCCGGGTTCCACGCTCACGCTGCGCGGCCGCAAGTCGGGCCACGGCGTCAAGATCGACTTTGAGGGCTTTAAGTACATTGGCGTGTGGTCTGCCGCCAACGATGCTCCGTTTGTGGCGCTCGAGCCTTGGACCGGTCACACCACCATGGACACCGAGGACGACGTCTTTGAGCACAAGGTCAACACCATTACGCTGGCGCCGGGCGAGACAGACGTCCGCAGCTTTAGCGTCACCTTGCTCTAGAGGTTCCGCCGTTCTAGCGAACGGCGGACCGGTCGACGCTGCGCCCTTAGGTTCCGCCGTTCTGACGAACGGCGGGCCGGTCGACGCTGCGCGCCACCCAGAGCGACAATTTGCCATTCAAAAGGCACGGCATGACCAGAAGGTCTATGCCCTGCCTTTTTCATGCCAACTTGTTCGCTCTGGGCGGCGCTCGCTGGCATTGCCAAAACATCGACGTTCCCAATGACTACCGTGTGTCTATTAATTTTTCGAGCTTGTGCTGCGCTGCTGGTCGCTGGCGTATATCCTGTTAAGTCGTCAGCATACGATTCAACAGGGAAGGCAGATTATGCATTCTCCCCATCAACGCGACGCGCATCCACAGCCGGTGTGCAGCCGTCGCATCTTTTTGGGTAGCGCTCTCGCTGCGAGCGCTTCCGTCGTCGCCGGCGCGCTCGCCGGCTGTCAGTGCCCGTCCACGCTCAAGGTGGTTCAGCCCACGACGGGCGGCGGTCGCGACGACCTGTCCGATTCCGTGATCGGCAAGGACAAGATCCGCATTGGCATGGAAGCGGCCTACGCCCCGTACAACTGGCAGGTTTCCGAAGCCAGTGAGTACACCATCCCCATCGACAACGTGCAGGGCGCCTATGCCGATGGCTACGACGTGCAGATCGCCAAGATCGTCTGCAAGGCCCTCGGCGGCGAGCCCGTTGCCGTCAAGCAGAGCTTCTCGGGCCTTATCGATTCGCTCAACAACGGCCAGATCGACCTCATCATCGCCGGCATGAGCGCTACGCCCGAGCGCGAAGAGTCCGTCGGTTTTTCCGACCCGTACTTCATTGGCTACTTTGGCCTGTTCGTAAAAGAGGGCTCGCCCTACCAGAACGCCACCAAGCTCAGCGACTTCAGTGGTGCCACGGTGCTCGGCCAAAAGGACACCATGCTCGATACCGTCATTGACGAGATCCCGGGCGTTGTCCACAAGAACCCGGTCGATTCGGTTCCCACGGTGTTTTCGAACCTGCTGCAGGGCACCTGCGACGCCGTGACCTACAATACCGAGAACGAGAAGGGCTATATGGCCCAAAATCCCGGTATCGTCCCCATTCATTTTGCCGAGGGCGAGGGCTTTAAGCAGGAGGTCACGGCAAACGTCGGCTGCCGCAAGGGCTCGGACAAGCTGCTTAAGCTCATCGACAAGACGCTCAAGGGCATTAGCCAAGAGGAGCGCGACCAAATGTGGGACGCGTGCCTCGATCGTCAGCCGGCATAGGGAGGCAGCATGAAAACCATCAATCGTCTGGCCTCCTTTACCAAGGCCGACCACCGTTATGTGTACCTGGGCACGAGCGTCATCGCGGCGCTCGGCCTGGCGTTTAGCCAACGCAACCCCACGCCGCTGAGCTTCTTGGCGCCTACGGGCGTGTTCCAAGACTGCCTCTGGGCAATCCTTTGGGCCTGGCTCGTCGTGTCGGCGGCGGCGCTCGTCACCAAACTCATGCACTGGAATGACTATCGCGAAACGTCGCCGTTTGCTTCCGAGCGCTTTCGTCGCGGCGCGCGCCTGGGCAGCTATCTCGTGGTCGCCATTGCGGCGATCTTCTTTATCGACCGTTGCGTCATGTCGTTTATCGACCTGGTGCGGGTGAGCATTGTCTCGGACTCCAACCCCAGCGACTTTTTGTCGAGTCTGGTCTACATGACCTACAAGAGCGGGGACTTCTTTATCCGCGGTATCGAGATCACCATCGCGCTTGCGACCTTCGGCACCGTCATCGCCTTTTTCCTGGCGCTGCTCTTTGTGTTCCTGCGCATTCAGACCTTCGACCGTGTGGACAACGATCTCACGCGCTTCTTCAAGAGCATCGGCCGTGGCTTTGCGACCATCTACTCCACTATCGTGCGCGGCACGCCCATGATGGTCCAGGGCCTGCTCATCTATTACGCGGGCTTCACCGTTTTGCGCGGCATGGGCTTCGAGACCGCCCAGGCCAACCAAATCTGGAGTACCTTCACTGCCGGCCTCGTCACCATCTCGCTCAACTCTACCGCCTACATGATGGAGGTCCTGCGCGGCGGCATCGAGTCCATCGACCCCGGTCAGGCCGAGGCGGCGCGTTCGCTGGGTCTTTCGCAGTGGCAGGCCATGCGCAAGGTTGTGTTCCCCCAGGGTATTAAAAACGCGATTCCGGCGCTCACCAACGAGCTCATCATCAACATCAAGGACTCGTCGGTGCTTTCGGTCATCGGCGTGTTCGACCTCATGTACGCCACCACCACCGTCGCCGGCGTGTACTACCGCCAGATGGAGGTCTACTGCGTGGCGCTCGTGGTTTACCTGATCCTGACGCTCGTGGCGAGCCGCCTGCTCGAGGCCTTTGGCAAAAAGCTGGGCGCTGAGGCCCCGGCCACGCTGCCCAGCTCCAACTAGGCTCAAGACGAGGAGAATCATCATGGCAGATACCGCCACTACCGGCACCGCGGCCGCCGCACAGACCAATGAGCCGCTCATCCGCGTCGAGGGCCTGCGCAAGAGCTTTGGCTCGCTCGAGGTGCTTAAGGGCATCGACCTCGCTGTCAATCCCGGCGAGGTCGTCACCATTATCGGCGCCTCGGGCTCGGGCAAGTCGACCTTCCTGCGCTGCCTCAACCTGCTCGAGACCCCGGACGCGGGCCACATCTGGTTCCACGGCCAGGACCTTACGGCCGAGCGCTGCAATATCAACAAGCTGCGCGAGGACATCGGCATGGTGTTCCAGGGCTTTAACCTGTTCAACAACATGGATGTGCTCGACAACTGCACGCTCGCGCCCGTCACGCTCAAAAAGATGGGCAAGGCCGAGGCCGAGAAGGTCGCAATGGAGCATCTGACGAGCGTGGGGCTCGAAAAGTTCGCGCACGCCGCCGTGGGTCGCCTGTCCGGTGGCCAAAAGCAGCGCGTGGCCATCGCCCGCGCCCTGTGCATGAGTCCGCAGATCATGCTGTTCGACGAGCCGACTTCGGCACTCGACCCCGAGATCGTGGGCGAGGTGCTCGAGGTCATGCGCAAGCTCGCGGCCGACGGTATGACCATGGTTGTCGTCACGCACGAGATGGCCTTTGCCCGCACGGTGTCCGACCGCGTGGTCTTTATGGACAAGGGCGTGGTGCTCGAGGACGCCGCGCCGGCCGAGCTCTTCGGCAACCCCAAACACCAGCGCACTCGCGAGTTCCTCTCTCGCTATCTCGAAGACAAATAACCGGCGCAAACGCTTACGTTGCAGGGCCGCTCCCGTGGGGCGGCCTTTGTCGTCACAATCGAAAGGATGTCATGGCCGAGGTTTGGCGCTTCTTTGCGCATGAGGACGATTTTGCCGATATAGACGAGGTCGGCGCGTACGAGCGTTTGGGCCGCGTGCTGTCGTTTCCGACCGTCTCGAGCATGGATGCCGAGGCGGTGGACTGGCAGCCCTTCGATGACCTGCGCGCCTATATGCAGCAGGCCTGGCCGCGCGTGTTTGCGGCGGGCGAGGTCGAGCTTATCGATCATTCGCTGCTGGTGACGCTTGCCGGCAGCGATCCGGCCCTTAAGCCCGTTATGCTCATGGGCCACATGGATGTGGTTCCCGTGGTGCCGGGTACTGAGACCGACTGGACGCACGCCCCCTTTAGCGGGCGCGTGGACGACACCTACATCTGGGGCCGCGGCGCGATCGACATGAAAGACCAGGTCGCAGGCATTCTCGAGGCTGTCGAGTATGCGCTGGCGCACGGTTGGCAGCACGAGCGCACGCTGCTCCTGGCCTTTGGCCAGGACGAGGAGACTACGCAGTACGGAGCAGGCGCCATTGGCCGTGCGCTCAAGGGGCGCGGCATTGAGCTTGAGTACCTGATCGACGAGGGCGACTACCGCATCGTTCCGGCTGCCGAGTACAGCGCGGGCGAGGGTTGGCTCATGCACGCCGACCTGGCTGAGAAAGGTTATGCCGACATTGTGCTCAAGACAAAGAGCGCGGGTGGACATTCTTCCAACCCCTACGGCGGCACGTCGCTTGAGGTGCTCAGCCGTGCCATCACCGCAATCTGCGATATCGAGTGGCCGACGCGCGTGACCGACTTGCTTGCCGCCCAACTCGTCGAGTTGGGGCTCTACACGGCCGATGAAATTGCCGCCAACGGGGACGCCATTGTCCGTGATTGCCTCGCCAGCAAAAAGCTCTATCCGCTGGTGACGACTACCTGCGCGCCCACGCAGATCGAGGGCGGCAGCACCGGTGCCAACGTGATGCCACAGGACATGTGGGCCAATATCAACTTCCGCATGCTCGAGGGCACGGGCGTGGCCGATGTCGCTACTCGCTGCCGCGAGGCCGTTGCCGCGGCGGGCCTTGCCGGGCGCGTGGAGGTCGAACTCGGCCCCGGCAGCTCCGAGCCTTCGCCGTCTCCGCGTGTCGGCGGGCCGGGGCTCGAGGCCGTCCGTGCCATCGCCGCCCACTATTTCCGTGAGCCTTTGGGGACGGAGGAAAACGGATTATTCGAGCCGGTGGCAATTGTGCCCTCGACCGTGATCGGTGCGACCGACGCTGCCAACTACCAGCGTATTTGCCCTGAGTGCATTCGCTTCTCGGCCTTTGTGGTTGATGACGACGAGTGTGATCGCGGCGTCCACGGCACCAACGAGCGCATCACCCGCCGTGCCTACCTCCAGGGCATCCGCTTCCTCGTCGCTCTACTCCAAACGCTCTAGAATGTGATAAAGCGACAGTCCCTTTGTTAGCCGTTGGGGACGTTCTCAAACGACTAGTCGTTAAGGAACGTCCCCAATGGCTGCGTCCAATCATTCCGTGCGGGTTATATGCAGGTTTGCCTGCGCACGCTATCATGTATGGGTTAGACCGCAACTATGTACCCCATACGCGAAGGGATGCGCATGTATCTGAAGATCGACATGTTCTAGCCGGGCTTACCCCCGTAGTGGCGCCGCGCGCCCCATCAACTCTGCCGATTTTCACCTTCACGCATATAAAGGAGTCCCGCCATGCGCGACAAGCTCGAAAAGATTATCAAGGCCTACGAGGAGCTCGAGAAGAAGCTCTCCGACCCGGCCGTCGCCTCTGATATCAAGGAGTTCACGCGTCTCAACAAGGAGTACGCGCACCAGTCCGACCTCATCGCCGCTTCGCGTGAGTACATCGGCGCGCTCGATGACATCGAGGCCGCCAAGGAGATGCTCCACGATACCACCGATGCCGATGAGAAGGAGATGCTCCAGATGGACATCTCCGAAAACGAGGCCAAGCTTCCCCAGCTCGAGGAAGACATCAAGTACATGCTCATCCCGAGCGACCCCAACGACGACAAGAACACCATCGTCGAGATCCGCTCCGCCGCCGGTGGCGACGAGGCGGCCATCTTTGCCGGCGACCTGTACAAGATGTATCAGCGCTTCTGCGAGTCGCGCGGCTGGAAGACCACCGTGCTCGACTCCAGCCCCAGCGAGGCCGGTGGCTTTAAGTCCATCGAGTTCAAGGTCGAGGGCGACCGCGTCTACTCCGTCATGAAGTTCGAGTCCGGCGTGCACCGTGTCCAGCGCGTCCCCAAGACCGAGTCCCAGGGTCGCATCCAGACCTCCACGGCAACCGTTGCCGTGCTTCCCGAGGCCGAGGAGATCGACGTTCAGATCAACCAGTCCGACCTGCGCATCGATACCTACTGCGCCTCCGGCCCTGGCGGTCAGTGCGTTAACACCACCTACTCCGCCGTGCGCATCACCCACCTGCCCACCAACACCGTGGTGCAGTCGCAGGAGCAGCGTTCCCAGATCCAGAACCGCGAGGTCTGCATGCAGATGCTGCGCGCTCGTCTGTACGAGATGGAGCTCGAGAAGCAGCAGGCAGAGCTCGGTGCCGAGCGCCAGAGCCAGATCGGCCACGGCAACCGTTCCGAGAAGATCCGTACCTACAACCAGCCCCAGGACCGCGTGACCGATCACCGTATCGGCTTCAACTCCACCTACAACGGCGTCCTTCTGGGCGACCAACTCGGCACCGTGATCGAGGCACTCGCCGCCGCCGAGCGCGCCGAGAAGCTGGCACAGGCTGTGTAGTGGGCTACGCGGTTTTGCCAAACCGCGTAACGGCTCGACGCTGCAAACGCCCCTAAGCGGCAATCTGACGTTCAATCGTCGGTCGCGTACCAAAGTACGCTTCCCTCCTCTTTCACGTCACCTTGCTCGCTTAGGGGCGTTTTCGCTGACTTATGCTCAACCTGCGGGGTTTCCAAGGTAGTCATTGGGGACGTTCTTAAATGACTAGGTTGTGCACATTGCTTTGAGATGTTATTTAATCGGCTTTGATGGCCATTAAGCCAGCTACCTGCTTAAAGCAATTAACGGCGTGCATCTTCTGCCGAAAATATTGCTCAAATAATCGTCCAAGAAGTCGCAGTGCATTTTTTGATGCGTCGCGCGTCAAGTGATTTGGCAAGTTCTTGGTTAGATATTGGTCAGTTTTGGGGCAACCTTGCCAAAAGCTTGACGGATGCAGTTTTAGACGTCGACGAATGAACACTTCGATTGCGATTCAAGCAAAATTCTGGGCTGATTCTCGATAATCGCCTTCAATCGTCCCTTGCCAAGCGCTGGCCTCGCTTACAATCTGCTCCGACATTCGCGCGCCGCCCGGCGCTTAAGAGGGGAGGGCCCCATGGCAAACGAGATCTGGACCATCAAGCGTTGTCTCGAGTGGACCAAGGAGTACCTGGCCGAGCGCGGTGAGGAGCATCCCCGTCTTTCTGCCGAGTGGCTGCTGTGCGCGGCCACGGGTTTGGCGCGTATCGACTTGTATATGCGCATGGACGAGACGCTTAGCGCGGCCCAGCTCGAGACCATGCACGCGGCCGTCGTTCGTCGCGCCAAAGGCGAGCCGCTACAGTACATCACCGGTAGCACGCAGTTTCGCATGATCGACGTCGCGTGCGCCCCCGGCGTGCTCATCCCGCGCCCCGAGACCGAGATGCTCGTCGAAGAAGTCCTGAACTATCTGGATACCGAGGTGCTGAGCCCCGAGGCCGCCGTCCGCCAGCGCGTGGAGCTGCCCTGGAACGATGAGGTCGAGCAGGCCCGCAAAGCCGAGGCGGCGCTGGCCGACGAACGCGCGACCGCCGAGCGCCGCGCCGCCAACCTGACGGCCGCCGATGAGGCTGCGCTGGGTGGCGACGTGCTCGGCAGCCGCGCCTATGCCGAGGAACTTGCCGATCGCGAGGCCGAGGAAGCCGCCGCGCAGGCAGCGGAAGCCGAGACTGCGGAAGCTGCTGAGCCCGAGCTCGACGAATACGGCATCGCCATCGAGGGTGCCGATCAGGAGACGGCTTCAGCTCAGGATGCCGCTGCGCCTGCCCCAGCCGAGTCCCGCACTGCCCGCGTTCTCGAGGTCGGCTGCGGCACGGGCTGCATCTCGCTCTCCCTTGCCTGGGAGCGCCGCGGCCACGTCACCTGCACTGCTACCGATATCGAGCCGCGCGCCATCGACCTTGCTACCAAAAACCGCGACGCGCTTGGCCTCGCGTCCGACGAGGTCGCCTTCAGCCTCACGAACCTGGTGAGCTCCATTCCCCACGAAGAGTGGGGCACCTTTGACGTACTCGTCTCCAACCCGCCTTACATCCCCACCGATGTCATGCGCTCGCTGCCGCACGAGGTCAAGGACTTTGAGCCCGATCTGGCGCTCGAGGGCGGTGCCGACGGCCTCGATATCTTCCGCCGCCTGCTCAATGCGGCACCCTATATGCTGCGTGCCGGCGGACTCTTTGCCTGCGAGCTCTACGAGGGTGCCCTCGACGCTGCGGCCGGGCTCTGTCGTCAAGCGGGTTTGTCGGACGTGCGCATCGTCCACGACCTCACCGATCGCCCCCGCATCGTCCGAGCCATCGTCACCGAGCCCAAGCAACGCCAGTAATATTTATTAACTGGTTAGCAAAAATTATAAAGTAGTTTATAATTAGGACGGCTGAAAGAGGTCGGCCCATGCAACCTCCTACCTTTCGGGAAATCATTGCCCTACTCAAGCACGATGGATTCGTGAAGGTCGCGCAAGTCGGTAGTCATGCTAAGTATGTTTCTGGTGACCGCGTTGTCACCGTGAACGGCTCTGGTGGTGATCGACCAAAGAAGGGCACGTGGGCAAGTATTCGTCGCCAAGCTGGATGGTAGTTGGAGGCAAAATGAGGCAGCGATTTACCTATGACTGCGTTCTCATAAAAGAAGACGATGGTTACTGCGCTAGCTTCCCGCAGATTCCCGGCGCCTTTGCCGATGGCGATACGCGCGAAGAAGCGATTGCCCATGCCACCGAGGCACTGATGGCGTTTTTGGCCGACGACCTCAACAACGGTTTGACTCCGGCAGGGTACGAACGCTCGGCCGAGGTCGTGGCCCTTTCAGTCGAAATCGACCACGAGGACGCTCGGGAAGCGGCGTGCCGAACATTTAAAGACGCAGCGCTGGACCTCAAAGTCTCCGCTCCGCGGATTACCGCGCTGGTCAAAGCCGGCAAACTCGATGTTGAACTCGTCGACGGCCGTCGGATGATAACGATAGACAGTATCGAGCGTTACGCCGCCCAAGAACGTCACGCCGGAAGACCAAAGAAGTTTGTAGCCGTCCAATAACCCCCTAACTTTCACCGACTACTAGAGCCGCTCACCAAACCAACATGCGCTCTGGGCAAATAGATTGAACGTTTCGTGCGAGAATGCCCCACAGTAAACAAACTTGCACCAGAGCGTAAGGGGCTGGCATACACATGCAGACGGTCTATCGGGTATACGAGGGAACGCGCGAGCCGCATCGGCTTGCCGTCGAGCGCACGGCCGAGGTGCTCGGCCGCGGCGGCCTGGCTTTGATCCCGACCGAGACCGTCTACGGTGTCGCCGTGGCAGTCAACGCCTTCTCGGACGCCGTGCCCCAAGATGCAAGCGAATTCCCATCGTGGCCGCGCGATCCGCAGGCCGCCGTCAATGGCGCCGCAGTTCCTGCGCTCGGCACCGGCTATCGCCGTATCTTCACTCTCAAGCAACGTGAGCTCACGCAAACCGTCGCTTGGCTGGTCGATGGCGTCGAAGCACTCGACCGCTATGGCGTGGATATCCCTAACGAGGCCCGCGTACTCGCCCGACGATGCTGGCCGGGAGCCCTGACTATCGTGATTAAGGCAGCCCCCTGCGTGCCGACCTTTATGTGCGCCGCCGATGACACGGTGGCTCTTCGCGCTTCGGCCTCTCCCGTGGTCCAAGCGCTCATCCGCGCCTGCGGCAGCCCTCTTGCCTGCACGAGCGCCAACACGCACGGCGCGCCCTCGCCGGCAAGCTTTGCCGCCGTCGAGGGTCGCATCCTGGAGGGGGTCGATGTTGCCGTCGACGCCGGTGAGACCCCGTGTCGCGACGCCTCGACCATCGTGTCGTTCCAGCACGGCGGGCTCCAGATCCTGCGCCAAGGCGCACTTCCCGCATCAGAGATCGAACGGGTCCTGTCCGACCCGATGCAATAGAAAGGTGTAAGCGATGTCGTTGAATCTGGGCAGCCTGGGCATGGAAGATGCCTCGTTTAACTTTGGCGGTTCCTACATCATGGCGCTCGACTGCGGCACCACCTCGGTACTTGCGACCATCGTCGACGAGTACGGATGCATCGTCGCGCAGGCACGTCGCAGCGTCAAAACCAGCTTCCCACGTCCCGGTTGGGTAGAGCAAGACCCCATGGCGGTCCTTGCCAGCCAGATCGCCGTCATGATGGAAGTCCAGTTTAAGAGCGGTATCCACTCCGACCGCATTGCCGCCATCGGCATCTCCAACCAGCGCGAGACCACGGTGGTCTGGGATCGCGTGAGCGGTCAGCCGATCTATAACGCTATCGTATGGCAGTGCCGCCGTACCGCACCTCTGATCGACGAGCTTGTCGAGCAGGGCGCAGAAGGGCTGGTGCGCTCCCGCACGGGACTCACGCTCGACCCGTATTTCTCGGCCTCCAAGGTGCAGTGGATTCTCGACAACGTCGACGGCGCACGCGAAAGCGCGGCGGCGGGCGACCTCATGTTTGGCACCATCGACACCTGGCTCATCTACAACCTCACCGGCGGCCAGGTCTTTGCCACCGACTACACCAATGCCAGCCGCACGGCACTCTTTAATATCCATACGCTCGATTGGGACGACGACCTGCTGGCACTCTTTGACGTTCCACGTTCCATGATGCCCGAGGTTCGCTGGAGCTCGGGCGACTACGGCCGCGTCGCGAGCGACATCATGACCAACATGCCGCCCATCATGGGCGTGGCGGGTGACCAACAGGCGTCGCTGTTCGGCCACTGCTGTTTCCGTCCCGGCCAGACCAAAAACACCTATGGCACGGGTTGCTTTATGCTCATGAACACCGGCGACGAGATCGTCGAATCCAAGAATGGCCTGGTCTCCACCATCGGTATCGCTGCGGACGGCAAAGTCAGCTATGCGCTCGAGGGCTCTATTTTTGCCGCCGGCTCAACGATGAACTGGCTTCGCAACAACATGGGCATCATCTCGAGCGTGAGCGAGTCGGCACAACTCGCTGCTTCGATTAGCGACAACGAGGGCTGCTACTTCGTTCCCGCCTTTGCGGGTTTGGGTGCTCCCTGGTGGGACCCGCATGCTCGCGGTATCGTGTGCGGTCTGACCGGCGCCTCGAGCCGTGCGACCATCGTACGTGCCGCCTGCGAATCCATGGCATATCAGAGCTACGACGTGCTGCGCGCCATGGAGCAGGACGTGGGGCTTTCGATTGAGCGCCTGTCTGTCGATGGCGGTGCCTCGCGCAACGAGTTCATCATGCAATTCCAGGCCGACCTGCTGGATATCCCCGTGCTGCAATGCGAGACGGTGGAGACCACGGCAATCGGTGCCGCGTACTTGGCGGGTCTTGCCGTCGGCTATTGGGAAGACCTGGAAGAGCTGGAGCAAAATGCCCAGATCGTTAGGACCTTCCTTCCCCACATGTCCGCCGAGCGCCGCGAGCAAAACCTTGCGGGCTGGCGTGATGCAGTCAGGCGCTCGCTCAGCACCTCACAGTAGGGCTGCGATGGGCTGCTCGATACAACAAACCGCTAAACTAATGCATGGCGTGCGGCGGCAACATTGCTGCGCGCCTTGTCAGCAAGGCCGTTTTGCGGCCGCAACGAAAGGGGCAATCAATCCATGACCGTCACCTACGATGCGTCCCGTGTGACGCTTGTCGATCACCCGCTCGTCCAGCACAAGCTGTCGATCCTGCGCGACAAAAACACCGGCACCAACCAGTTCCGCCAGCTCGTGCGCGAGCTTGCGCTCTTTGACGGCTACGAGGCCATGCGCGACCTGCCTATGGAAGACGTCGAGGTCGAGACCCCCATCACTACCGCCACGTTCAAACAGCTTGCCGGCAAGAAACTCGCCATCGTGCCCATCCTGCGTGCGGGCCTTGGCATGGTCGACGGCATCCTCGACCTGGTGCCCTCCGCTCGCGTGGGCCACATCGGCATGGAGCGCGACGAGGTCACCCACGAGCCGCATGAGTATTACTGCAAGATGCCCAAGGATATCGACCAGCGTATCTGCCTGGTTGTCGACCCCATGCTCGCCACGGGCGGTTCGGCCGAGATGGCTATCAGCTACCTGCGCGAGCGCGGTGTCAAGGACATCCGCATGCTGTGCATCGTCGCCGCGCCCGAGGGCCTCAAGTCGCTGACCGAGAAGGATCCTGACGTACATATTTATACGTGCGCCATCGATGACCATCTCAACGAGGCCGCCTACATCGTTCCCGGCCTGGGCGACGCCGGCGACCGCATCTACGGCACGCTCTAGTCGCTGGGCTAAACGGCCGCGGCTGCAAATACGAAGAAACGGTGCGCGCGGACGAACAAAAGGCGACCGCGCGCACTCCTGTTAACGGACGTTTTGCCCTGCAGGGTTCGAGAAAAACGTATTACCGTACCTGCGGCATAAAGAAGGTCTTAAGAAAACGAACAGGTGCGTATTAACCGATGCTTTTTCGGTTGTACTTTAGCGATTGGCTCGTACAATATTCACCAATGTTTGGCGGGAACTGTTCTGTGAGGCGTTAAAAAGGAAAGTGAGGACGCCAGTGTTTCAGATAGCCGATCTGCTCGCTATCGTTGCAGGCGCCATCGCGGGCGCAATTGCCTTCCTTCCCTTTGTCTTTACGCTCAAGCCGGTTCTTGACGATAAACAGAATGCGGACATGCTCAAGGGTATGGTGAGTCTGGCGGTCTCGGCAATCGCCCTGCTCGTCTTTACCTTGGTTGTGTTTGTGTTGTTCGGAGAGGCATTTCGCATGTTCCTCCTGGGCGAGGCGATCGGCTTCGTGGCCTTTATGGCTGCCTGCGCGGTTCGTGTCGCCAAGGCGCTGCGAGATCCTCATGAGGTCGAAAGGTAAGTCGTGGAAATTTTTGAAAAGCTGCCTGATGAGATTAATCATCTGGTCAGCGAGTTCAGCTCCACCCCTGTCGTGGGCGATCTGAGCTGCGGCATCACGCAGTACTCGTTTTGGCTGATCGTCTCCACGATCGTGCTCCTGATCGTCCTGGCCGTGTTCAAGAAGAAGCAGACCCTGGTTCCCAAGGGCTTCTTCGTCAACGGTTTCGAGTACATCATCGAGTACGTCGAGAACGATATCGGCAAGGGCGTCGTGGGTGAGAACTGGAAGAAGCACTTCCCGTTCCTGTGCTCGCTTTTCCTGTTCATCTTGATCAATAACATGATCGGCCTGATCCCGGGAATGAAGCCCGGCACCGGCGCAATCGGCTCCACCGCCGCACTCGCCATTTTCGCCTTCGTGTACTTCATCTACTACGGATGCAAGGCTCACGGCGTGATCGGCTACATCAAGAGCCTCGCCCCGCAGGGCGTGAGCTTCCCGATGAACGTGCTCGTGTGGGTCGTCGAGCTTTTCTCGACCTTCCTGCGCCTCATCACGCTCGCCGTCCGTCTGTTCTGCAACATGTTCGCAGGACACGTGGTCATGGGCTCGTTCGCCATCATGGCGAGCATGTTCATGCAGCCGCTGCTTCAGCAGGTTTCCGCGGCGCACGCCGTCGGCGCCCTGCCTTCGCTGGCCTGGCTTGTCATCCTCATCCTGATCTATGCGATCGAGCTTGTGGTCGGCGCTATCCAGGCTTACGTCTTCACGGTCCTTACCGCCGTGTATGTCTCCGAGGCGGAGGAGGTCGCAGAGGAGGAGTAGTCTTCCGTTCGCGCCTTAAAGGTAAGGCAATTCGTTAAACCGCCGGTGCCCGTACCCATGGAGCCCGGCAGTTATAAAAAGGTTATCCTGCGTGAAATAAGACACGCACGACAAAGGAGGAATCGTGGGAGTTATCGGTTACGGTCTCGGTGTTATCGGCGCTGGTCTTGCTATCGGCCTGTCTGCTCTGGGTGCTACGGGTGCTATGGCCCGTCAGCCTGAGGTCCAGGGCCGCGTGTTCACCGTCTTCATCATGGGCTCCGCCTTCGGCGAGGCTCTGGCTCTGATCGGCTTCGTTGTCGCGCTGATCGTTAAATAGCACGGAGCGTCAAGTATGAATCTTTCATCCCAGAAGAGCGCGATCGCACTCTCCGCGTCCGCGGCCGCGCTGCTCATGCCGGTTTCCGCGTTCGCCGAGGACGGCGCTGCCGGTGCGGACATCCTCATCCCTAAGATGGCGGAGTTCATCCCGGCGCTTATCGCCTTCCTGATTATCTGGATCGTGCTGGCCAAGGTCGCCCTGCCGGGCATCATGAAAACCATGGAGGAGCGCGGCAAGAAGATCGAGGAGAGCCTCGACGAGGCCGAGAAGACCAAGCAGGAGGCTGTCGCCAAGCGCGCTGAGTCCGACTCGATCGTCACCGACGCCCGTCGTCAGGCTGCCGACATCGTTCTCGAGGCCCGTAAGGACGCCGAGTCCGAGCGCGCCCGTATCATCGAGGCTGCTCACAAGGAGGCCGAGGAGATCATCGCCAAGGCCCATACGACCGTCGAGGACGAGCGCAAGTCCATTTACGCCGGTGCCGCGAGCTCCATCGCCGACCTGTCCGTTGCCGTCGCCACCAAGATCGTGGGCGAGGCACTCGAGGACGAGACCGAGCAGAAGAAGCTCATCGAGCGCTACATCCAGGAAGCAGGTAGCCTGAATGCCGACTAGCCGCTATCAGGACAAGGTGCTCGAGACCTACGCGCGCTCCCTTCTGGAAGCCGCTAAGGCCGAGAACCATGTGTTCGAGGACCTCGAGATGATCGAGCGCTTGGCTTCTGCCAGCCCCGAGATCATCGCCGTGCTCGACACCATGTCCAAGCGCGACCAGCTCGACCTTCTTCCCAAGGTGGCAGCTGCCTTTAAGTATGTTGCCGAGGAAGACGAGGATGTAGTGGGCGTGACCGTCACCACGGCGATCCCGCTCGACGACGAGCTGCGTCAAACCATCACTAAGAAATGCGAGCAGGACTTCGGCCGCAAGGTATTCCTTATCGAGCAGGTCGACCCGTCTATCGTGGGCGGCCTGGTGCTCGAGGCCCGCGGCGAGCGTCGTGATATTTCCGTCAAGACGCAGCTGCGCATCGCGCAGGAGACCCTCGCAAACTCTGCTAATTCGTACGGAGGTGAAGCCTAATGTCCGAAACCCTCAATGCCCAGGATATCGCCAAGAAACTGCAGGAGCAGCTCACGAGCCTCTCCGCGACGGTCGATACGCATGAGGTTTCAACGGTCGACGAGGTAGGCGACGGCATCGCGCGCGTCTCCGGCCTCAAGAGCGCCATGGCAGGCGAGCTTCTGGAGTTCAAGAGCTCCGATACCGGTGAGACCGTCTTCGGCCTTGCCCAGAACCTTGACCGTGACGAGGTCGGCGCCGTTCTGTTCGGTGCCGTCGACTCCATCAAGGAAGGCGACGAGTGCCGCACCACTGGCCGCATTATGGATATCCCCGTGAGCCGCGCCATGCTCGGCCGCGTCGTCAATCCGCTCGGCCAGCCCATCGACGGCCTGGGCGACATCGTCGCCACGCACCGTCGCCCCATCGAGTTCAAGGCTCCCGGCGTCATCGATCGTACCCCGGTGTGCGAGCCGGTTCAGACCGGTCTGCTCGCTATCGACTCCATGGTGCCTATTGGCCGCGGTCAGCGTGAGCTCATCATCGGCGACCGTAAGACCGGTAAGACCGCCATCGCCATCGACGCTATCCTCAACCAGCGCGGCAAGGGCATGGTCTGCATCTATGTCGCCATCGGCCAGAAGGCCTCCACGGTTGCCAACATCCGCGAGACCCTCGCTCAGCACGGTGCGCTCGACTACACCATCATCGTTTCGGCCACCGCTGCCGATTCCGCCCCTATGCAGTACATCGCGCCTATGGCCGGTGCCGCTATCGGCGAGTTCTTCATGTACAACGGCGAGGACGGCAAGCCCGCCAGCGAGACCAACCCCGGCGGCCACGTGCTCGTCATCTACGACGACCTGTCCAAGCAGGCTGTGGCCTACCGTCAGATGTCGCTGACGCTGCATCGTCCGCCCGGACGCGAGGCCTATCCTGGCGACATCTTCTACCTGCACTCTCGTCTGCTCGAGCGTGCCGTCAAGATGTCCAAGAAGAACGGTTACGGCTCCATGACGGCACTGCCGATCATCGAGACCCAGGACGGCGACGTCTCGGCCTACATTCCGACCAACGTCATTTCCATTACCGATGGTCAGATCTACCTGCAGTCCGAGCTCTTCTTCCAGGGTCAGCGCCCGGCAGTCGACGTGGGCATCTCCGTGTCCCGCGTCGGTGGCGATGCGCAGACCAAGGCCATGAAGCAGGTCGCCGGCAACCTCCGTCTGGACCTCGCTTCGTACCAGGAGCTCGCTGGCTTTACGCAGTTCGGCTCCGACCTCGACGAGGCTACTCAGAAGCAGCTGACCCATGGTGCTCGCATGACCGAGCTCCTGAAGCAGCCGCGTTACAAGCCGTTTGAGGTTGGCGAGCAGATCGTTACGCTGTTCGCTGGCAACGAGGGCTTCCTGGATGACCTGGAGATCGCCGACGTGCTGCCCTTCCGTGCCGAGCTCATCGAGTACATGGACAATGGCTTTGGCTCGCTGCTCGACAAGGTTCGCGCCAAGAAGATCGATGATGACACCAAGGCTGAGCTCTTGCGCGTCATCGGCGACTTCAAGCAGCAGTTCATGGCCAAGCACCATTCGGATGTTTCTGGATCAGAGGAGAACTAAGCCCCATGGCCAACCTTCGCGACATTAAGAAGCGAATCTCCTCGGTTACCACGACCAAGCAGATCACGCGCACGATGGAGATGGTCTCTACGGCCAAGATCCGTCGTGCCCTCGATCGCTCCAAGCAGGCCGAGCCCTATAAGGAGGCGCTGACCGACGTCATGTTGACGGTCGCCGGCGACGCCTCCTGTTCGGGCACCGATCCCATGCTGCAGAAGCATGAGAGCGTCAAGCATGGCCTGATTGTCGTTATTGCCTCGGACCGCGGCCTTGCCGGCGGTTTCAATACGACGGTGGAGCGCACGGCCGAAAAGCTCGCCGCTTCTTGGGCGAACGACGGCATCGAGTGCGAGATCATCGCGTGCGGGCGTAAGCCGGCCACGTATTTCCGTGACCGCGCAAACGTTGTCATGCACTTTGAGGGCAACTCCTCTGAGCCCGATTTCAATCAGGCCCGCATGATTTCCTCTCATATCTGCGATGCGTATCGTGCCGGTGAGCTTGACCGTGTCGAGCTTGTCTACCACCACGCCAAGAACCGCGTGGATCAGGAGCTTCGCGTCGAGCATCTGTTGCCGCTCGACCCCGAGATGATCGCTATGGCCCACGGTCCGCGTAAGAACGAGACCGACGCCCCTAAGCGCATCTCGTCCACGTTCGAGTTCGTGCCCTCTCCTGAGCATGTTCTCGGCAAGCTTGTGCCGTCTTATATCCTGACGGTCATCTACCAGGCCCTGATCGATTCGGCGGCTGCCGAGCAGGGTGCACGCCGCAAGGCCATGCACTCCGCGACGGAAAACGCCACCGCGATCATCTCGACCCTTACCCGCACGTATAGTCGCGTGCGCCAGGCTTCGATCACGACCGAGATCAACGAGATCGTCGGCGGAGCCTCAGCATTGGAGGAACAGTAATGGCTAATAACACCGTAAAGCTTGCGGTCGAGGAAGCCACCAAGAAGACGACTGCCGGTGATGGTCGCATCGTGCGAATCATCGGCCCTGTCGTCGACGTCAAGTTTGACGGCGCGGTGCCCCCGATCTACAACGCGCTCACGGTCGAGGCCGAGACCCCGATCGGTCATCTGAGCACGATCCTTGAGGTCGAGAGCCAGCTTCCGGGCGGCGTCGTCCGCACGGTCGCCATGTCCTCGACCGACGGCCTGCAGCGCGGCCTCATCGCCACCGATACCGGTGAGCCCATGAAGATGCCCGTTGGTCCCAAGACGCTCGGTCGCATTTGGAACGTCATGGGCAAGCCCGTCGACGGCAAGCCCATGCCCGAGGTGGAGGAGTTCTACCCCATCCACCATGCAGCGCCCCGCTTTGACGAGCTCACCACCAAGACCGAGATCTTCGAGACCGGCATCAAGGCCGTCGACCTGCTCGAGCCCTACATCCGTGGCGGCAAGACCGGCCTGTTCGGCGGCGCCGGCGTCGGCAAGACCGTTCTGATTCAGGAGCTTATCAACAACCTCGCCCAGGAGCACGGCGGCACCTCGGTGTTCACCGGTGTCGGCGAGCGTACCCGCGAGGGCACCGACCTGTTCCTCGAGATGAGCGAGTCTGGCGTTATCGACAAGACCTGCTTGGTTTATGGTCAGATGAACGAGCCGCCTGGAGCGCGTCTGCGCATCGGTCTGGCCGGCCTTACCACCGCTGAGTACTTCCGCGATCGCGGCCAGGACGTCCTGCTGTTCATCGACAACATCTTCCGCTTCTCCCAAGCGGGTTCCGAGGTTTCCGCACTGCTGGGCCGTATGCCGTCCGCCGTTGGTTACCAGCCCACACTGGCTACCGAGATGGGTGACCTCCAGGAGCGCATTACCTCGACCAAGACGGGATCCATTACCTCCGTCCAGGCTGTCTACGTCCCCGCAGACGACCTGACCGACCCGGCGCCTGCCACGACGTTTACGCACCTCGACGCCACCACGGTTCTTTCGCGTAGCATTTCGTCGCTCGGCCTGTTCCCGGCTATCGACCCGCTCGCATCTTCCTCCGACGCTCTCGATCCCTCGATCGTTGGCGAGGAGCACTACCGTGTCGCCGTCAAGGTCCAGGAGCTCCTGCAGGAGTACTCCGACCTTCAGGACATCATCGCCATTCTGGGTATGGACGAGCTGTCCGAGGAGCAGCGCCTTACGGTCAACCGTGCCCGTAAGATTCAGCAGTTCCTCTCGCAGTCCTTCCACGTCGCCGAGAAGTTCACCGGCAACCCCGGTGTCTACGTCCGCGTCGAGGATACCGTCCGCTCTTTTGCCGAGATTGTCGACGGCAAGGCCGATGACCTGCCCGAGCAGGCTTTCCGCTATGCTTCCACGATTGAGGACGTGCGCGAGCGCGCCCGCAAGATGGGGGAGAAGTAGGTTATGCGTATCCGCATCGTGTGCCCCGTGAGCTGCGCCTATGAGGGCGACGCTGCGTTTGTGTCGATTCCGTCCACGGATGGCGAGTTTGGCGTTCTGCCTGCTCACTCCAGCGAGATCTGCACGATCGACCGCGGTTACGTTCGCGTTTCCGATAAGGCCATGGGCACTGTCGACCACACGTTTGCCGTGGCCGGCGGCTATGCCCAGGTTGCGGACGATGTCGTGACCGTTCTCGCCGAGCGCGCTTGCGATTTGGCGACCGTCGATGCCGACAAGCTTAAAGCTGATATTCAAGGTTTTGAAGAGAAGCTGGGTAATTTGTCGGAGGATGATGCACGCCGCGCCTACCTCTATAATGAAATCGCATGGTGTAAGCTCAAGCTTGCCCAATAGTCAAACGATTTAGCGTTCGACCATTTGCGAACACATCATGCCCGGGATGGCCCAGCCACCCCGGGCATGCTTTTTGAAAGGGTAGACCTTGGATATTATCCGCGTTGAGGGTGGCCACGCCATCGGAGGCTCCGTGCCCGTCTCGGGTGCCAAGAACTCCGCGCTCAAACTCATGGCGGCAACGCTTCTGGCGCCGGGCAAGACGACGCTGCAGAACGTGCCCGATATTTCCGATGTCCACGTGATGGGCAAGGTGCTCAAGGGCATGGGCGCTACGATCGATGTTCTCGACGAGCACACGCTCGAGATTGATACCTCTCAGGTCGATTCATGGGAGGCCCCCTACGAGCTCGTTGCCAAGATGCGCGCTTCCACCGCCGTCATGGGACCCCTGCTGGGCCGCTTCCATCGCGCCAAAATTGCCATGCCGGGCGGCTGCAACCTGGGTGCTCGCAAGATCGATATGCACATTCTTGGTCTTGAGGCCCTGGGCGTCGAGTTTGATACCGCCCACGGCTATATCAACGCCAGCGCGCCTCAGGGCCTGCGCGGCACCACCGTCACGCTCGAGTTCGCCAGTGTCGGTGCGACCGAGAACCTCATTATGGCATCCGTGCGCGCGCAGGGTACCACGGTTATCGACAATGCCGCCCGCGAGCCCGAGATCGTCGATCTCGCCAACATGCTCAACGAGATGGGCGCCAAGATTGTTGGCGCCGGCACTCCCGTCGTGACTATCGAAGGCGTGGAAGAGCTCCATCCTGTTACCCATCGCGTAGTAGGCGACCGCATCGAGGCCGGTACCTTTATCGTTGCCGGTGCGTTGATGGCCGACGATCGCGGTGTCGATGTCACGGGCTTTTGCCCCATTCACTTGGGCATGGTGCTCAAGAAGATGGAGCTCATGGGTATCGACTGCGAGCGCGTCGAGGATGGCGTCCATGTGAACCGTGCCGAGCGTATCAAGCCGGTCGACATCCAGACGCTTCCGTTCCCCGGTTTCCCGACCGACATGCAGGCGCAGATTATGGTGCTCTCCGCCCTTGCCGACGGCAGTTCCGTTATTACCGAAAACATCTTCGAGAATCGCTTTATGTTTGCCTCTGAGCTGGTGCGCATGGGTGCCGACATTCGTATCGAGAGCCATCATGCCATGATTCATGGCGTCAAGGGCTTCTCGGGTGCACAGGTTACCTCGCCCGATCTGCGCGGCGGAGCGGCCCTCGTCGTAGCGGGCTTGATTGCCGACGGGACGACCGAGGTTTCGGCTATCCATCACATCAAGCGCGGCTACGAGCATTTTGTCGAAAAGCTGCAGGCGCTTGGCGCGCATGTCGAGCATGCTACCGTCCCCGATCCCGTCATCTACTAATACAGGTTGCCTATGTTTAATAAAAAGCCCCTCGCGGATACCACCACTCGAAGACCCTCAACTGGTGCGCAGGCCAAGATCTACAGTCGCGATAACGTGGCTCGTTATTCCGAGCGAGCTCGCCAACGTCGTCGTAGCCACACGATTCGTCACGTCGCGCTCATTGTCGTGCTTGGCGTGCTGCTGAGTGCCACTACCGCTGCCGGCCTGTGGTTTGCCACCATTATGGGCAAGCTCGGCGATTCTAATGTCATTACCGACAATCTGCGTCGGGTTCTGGTTGACACCGATGAGGCAAAGGATCCGTTCTACGTGCTGCTTCTTGGCACCGACGGCCGTCCGGGCGAGGATACGTATCGTGCCGACTCGATTATCCTGGCACGCATCGACCCCACGCAAAAGCAGGCGACGCTCATTTCCGTTCCGCGCGACACCAAGGTCGAGTACAAGGGCGAGACCATGAAGATCAACGCCTGCCATACCGTTGGCGGCGCCGAGGCCATGGTCGAGGCGGTCAACGAGCTGTGCGGTGTTCAGATTTCCCACTATGCCGAGGTCAGCTTCGACGGTATGCAGGCGCTGATTGATTCGGTTGGCGGTATCGACATTAACGCAACCGATGATGTTGACGACCCCGAGCACCTGGATATTAAGATTACCGCTGGCCAGCAGCATATGGACGGTGCCACCGCCCTTACCTATGCCCGCTGCCGCTACACCTATGCCGACGGTGATTACACGCGCATGCGCCACCAGCGTCAGGTGCTTGGCGCCCTTGCCAACCAGATTCTCAATAACTTCGATGCTACGAAGATCTTTGGCCTGGTTAATTCGCTGTCCGATATGCTCGTAACCGATATGAGCGTTCAGGATATCGTGGCTACGGTCAATGCCATGCGCGGTATGGATGTCGACGGTATCTACTCGGCCAACCTGCCCTCGTACGCCGACGACAGCACCATGATCGACGGTGTGAGCTACGTCTTTGTCTACGAGGACGAGCTCAAGGAAATGATGGAGCGCGTCGATGCCGGCAAGGATCCCAAGGGTCCCAACACCATGGGTCTTTCCGACGGTTCCAGCTCTACGATCGGTGACCTCAGCAACAACACGTCTGACGACTACGCAAACGGTACCGCAACCTCATCGGTCAGCTCTGACGATTCTGATGACTCAAGCGATTCGAGCGATTCGGACTACTACGAAGAGCCCACCGGTGACGGCAACGGCTACGAAGCCAACTACTAAGTTACGGCGTTTTACCAAACGCCGTAACGGCTCGACGCTGCGCGCCGCCCAAGGCGACAATTTGTCATTCAAAAGGCAGAGCATGACCAGAAGGTCAATGCCCTGCCTTTTTCATGCCAACTTGTTCGCCTTGGACGTCGCTCGCTGACGTTGGCTCAACCTGCGATGTTGACTGCTCCCCTTGTATCAAAAACCGCCCCGTTCTCTGTAGAGGACGGGGCGATTCGTCTTTTGGACTTGTGCAGCCAGGCTTATGCAAAGCGGGCGACGAGCTCCTGGAGCACGTCGGTCATCTTGACGAGCGAACTGACCGGGACGAACTCGTTGACGCCGTGGTAGCAATAGCCGCCGGTGGAAAGGTTGGGGCAGGGCAGACCGCGGAACGACAGCTGAGCGCCGTCGGTGCCGCCACGAATCGGCAGCACTTGGGGCTCAACGCCGCAGGCAAGGTAGGCTTCCTTGGCAACATCAATAAGCTCGGGATAGTCACGAACGATCTCGGCCATATTTCGATACTGCTGCTTAATCTCGACTGTCACGCGCTCCTCACTCAGACGCTGGTTGAGCATCGAGGCGGCGGCATCAATAAGGTCGAGTTTCTGCTGGAACTTGGCGGCATCGTGATCACGGACGATATAGCGCGCCGTGGCATGGTCGACCGTTGCCGAGACGCCCTCAAGGTGACAGAAGCCCTCGTAGCCCTCGGTGTATTCCGGACGCTGCTCGTAGGGGAGCAACGCGTTGAAGTCGCAGAACAGATTGCCTGCGTTGACCATACGGCCCTTGGCGTCGCCCGGGTGGATGGACTGGCCCTCAAAGCAGACGGTCGCCTCGGCGGCGTTAAAGCACTCCCACTCCAGCTCGCCGATGGGGCCGCCGTCGACCGTGTAGGCGTACTTGCAGCCAAAGGTATCGATATCCAGCAGCTCGGCTCCGTGGCCGATCTCCTCGTCAGGGCAGAAGCAAATGCCGAGTGCGGGATGGGGCAGAGAAGGGTCCTGAGCGATACGCGCGACAAGCGACATGATCTCGGCGACGCCTGCCTTGTCGTCCGCGCCCAGCAGCGTGGTGCCATCGCTGCAGACCAGGTCCTCACCCGCGAGGTCGTTCAGGGCGGGAAGCTTGGCGGTGCTCATGGCAACGGGCTTACCGTCAACCGTGCCGCAGACCAGGTCGCCGCCCTCGTAGTGTACGATGTGCGGCTTCACGCCGGCGCCCGGTGCAACTTCGGTGGTGTCGAGATGGGCGATCAGGCCCAGGGCGGGCTTGTCCTCAGCGCCCGCACTTGCGGGGATATGCGCGCAGACATAGGCATGCTCGGTCACGTGGGCATCTTCCGCACCAAGCTCGCGCAGCTCTTCAGCTAGCACGTTGGCAAGATCAAACTGAACGGCGCTCGAGGGTACCTGGTCGCAGTTTGCATCCTCGGACTGCGTGTTGATCTGGACGTAGCGCAAAAAGCGCTCGAGGACATCGGGGTTTGTGGTGGTGTTTTCCATAAAGATCGCTCCAATCTTGGTCGTCGTGTGCAACAAGAACTCTAGCACGGTATGCCACGGCATACCGCGACGCTTGGATGGGGTAGAATCAGCCATTGAATGCAGAAGGGACGGAAGATCATGGATACGACAAATAGCTCGCGCGAACTACATCTGACGGTGGCGAACGAAGACTACTTGGAGTGCATGGTTCGCATTGAAAGCGAAGAGGGGGAAACCAACGGCGTGCGATCGGTCGACATCGCGCAGCGCCTTGGCGTCTCCAAGGCATCGGTCAATAAAGCGGTTTCGGCGCTCAAGGCATCCGAGCTTGTCGAGCAATCGCACTATGGCAAGGTAATCCTGACCGATCGCGGCCGCGAGGTTGGCACGGCTATCTGGTACCGTCATCGCCTCATCCGCACGTTTTTGGTTCAGGAGCTCGGTGTCGAATTTGAGCGAGCCGATTCCGAGGCCTGCATGATGGAGCATGCGCTATCCGAGGACACGATGAGCCGCTGGCTCGCCTATCTCGAAAAGCAGGGAATCAGCGTCGAGGAATAGCGGGATATATATGGATACGAGTTATTACAACCGCTTTGGTGCCGAGGAACTTACGCGCCGCTTGTCGAGCGAGACCTTGTTGGCGCAGGGCCCCATGGGCAGTGTTCTGTTGAGTGAGTACGATGCCGCCGACATTCCACCGGCGTTTTGGAATCTGGCGGAGCCGCAGACCGTTTCTCGTATCCATCGCTTGTATGTCGCCGCCGGCGCGCAGGTGCTCATTACCAACACCTTTCAGGCATCAAGCTATGCCCTCAAGCACGACCAGATTGCGCCGTCCGTGGCGGAGGTCAATCGCGGGGCCGTCGACGATGCTCGCCAGGCGCACCCTCAGCTGCTGCTGGGCTCGATGGGCCCGATCGGTATTGAGTGGTTTGCCGAGGACTCTGCCGAGTATCGTGAAATCCGCGGCATTGCGCGCGAACAGGCGCACGCCTTGCTCAATGCCGGCGTTGACGGTCTGCTGATCGAGACGGTGACGTCTATCCGTAATCTGCAGCCCATGCTTGCCGGCGCCCGAGATGCCGCCGACGGCATGCCTGTCCTGGTGAGTTTTGTCGTTGACGATAAAGGCGACCTGTTGGGCGATGGCCTCAACATCGAGGCAGCCGTTTTGTACGCCGAAAAACACGGCGCAAACTCGGTTGGTGTTAATTGCTGTTCGCTTGCGGCCGCGAACGCGGCGGTGCCCAGGATGGTTGCATCGGCGACTACTCCCGTCACGGTGCGTCCCAACGTGGGCGATCCGGTCCAGACTCAGGATGGCCCCGTATGGCACGAGAACCCAGAAGCTTTCGCGCGCGCATGCATCGAATGGAGACATGCCGGTGCCGCAATGGTGGGCAGTTGCTGTGGAACCACGGCAATCACTACGGCAGCGATGGCCGAGGCGCTCGATATATAAAGGTCGAAACCGCTCCATGCGGGGCGGTTTTTTATTGCTTGCACATCGGCGGTAGCATTTGCCCAAATGGTGAATGCCGGTTTTGGCAGGTTGCTGGGCGAGCGTTGCGGGTATACCCCATGCGTACCATGATCCAAACACTGTGAGGTGTCTGCGCGTGTGCGCGATAATTCATTTTGGAACTGACGGTTGGCGCGCCCGCGTCGACGACGACTTTACCGTCGACAACGTTGCCCGCATTGCCGATGCCGTCGGCGAGTTGTGGCAAAAGATCAATCCAGGCAAAACAGTATATATAGGGTTCGACACCCGGCCGCAGGCGCGCGAGTTTGCTGAGCTTGCGGCAGGCGTGCTTGCCGCTCACGGATTGGACGCAGTGCTCGCATCTCGGCCTGTTCCGACCCCCGCCCTTACGTGGGCGGCGGCGTATGACGGCGAGGCCTGCGGTGCGCTCATGGTGACGGGATCCCATCATCCGCAGGGGTATCTGTGCCTTAAGCTGCGCATGGGAGATGGCTCGACGGCCAATCAGGATGTCATCGAAGAGCTCGAAGAGACTATGGCCCCCGAGCCGATGGGGATCGAGGAACGCTATCGCACCGCGGATATTATTCCTGACTATATGCAGGCGGTGGCATCGTTTGTCGATGCCGAGGCCATTCGAGCCGCTCACCTGCGTGTGGTAGTTGACCCCATGGGCGGCGCGGCCCAGGGATATCTTGCCGACCTGCTGCGGGAGCTAGGCGTCGAGGTGCACGAGATTCATGCCGGACAGTCGTCCGATCAAGAGGACATTTGCCCCGACCCTGTTGAGCCGTGGGTGGACGCTTGCGAGCGTGCGGTTGTCGAGGACGGGGCGTGCGCAGGCCTGGTGACCGACGGCGATGCCGACCGTATCGGTGCGGTCGACGAACGCGGTAGATATATTCATCCGCATCAAATCATGGCGCTTGTTTTGGGCGACCTCGTTCAATTCCGCAATTTGGAGGGGCGTGTCGTCGTCAATCTCTCGTGCTCGACGCTCGTGCGTCGCATTGCCGAGGCGCTTGGCTGTCGTGTGACCGTTAAGCCGGTCGGTTTCAAATATATAGCTGCAGAGATGAAGAAGGGCGGCGTCCTCATGGGAGGCGAGGAGGCCGGCGGTATCGGCATCGCCGCGCATATGCCTGAGCGTGATGGAATCCTTGCTTGTCTGATTCTGTGTGAGCTTATGGCAAAGACGGGCGCGCCTTTGGGCGTTTTGGTCGATCAGCTCGAGGCCAGTTTTGGTAAGACGAGCTATGGGCGTCGCGATTTGCGCCTTGAGGCCGAAGACGCCGAATCGCTGCGAACGCTGCTTCCTGGCATGAATCCTAAATCGATTTGCGGCAAGGCGCCGCAGGCTGTAAGCCATATGGATGGTTTACGTTTGGCATTCGAGGATGACACCTGGCTGCTGATCCGCCCCAGCGGGACCGAACCGGTGGTTCGCGTATACGCCGAGGGGTTCTCGGTGGAGGAGCGCGATGAGTTGCTCGATGCCGGCTGTGCCTTGGCTAAGGGAGCCTATCAGCTTTAGCCATATGACGCTTCACTATAAAGAGGCCCTCGGTGAGCGGTAGAGAACGGCTGGCAAACGTAAGCAGGGTTTTAATATGTGTAGGAAATGTGTGCTCCCAGATTCCCGCCCGCGGCGCCCCTCCGGTCTGGCAATATATCTCCTTGCCGCGCGGCCCGGTCGGACCGGATCAGCCGCCAGGCGTGCACCTTGAGAACCGGATACTGCGAGGATGGACACA